>NZ_JAOPHO010000010.1:0-87938 GCF_033141925.1 Peribacillus sp. CSMR9 | reverse complement strand
ACCACAATGCCCCGATAGTTTACAGCACGGGCCACGTGTACGTGTTGGGCAATATCCACACCAACAACTAGATGTTGCTCCGTAATTCTCTCAATTAGTTGATTTTGTTTGTTTTGCATTTTAAAATTCATAGTAGGGCTTCCTCCTTAAGGTTTTGAGTTAGATTGGTCTCTATACTCGTATCTTACTGAGGGGCTCTATTTTTTTCAAACCTGATATTTAACGATCTACAGGAATGCTAATACGTATTTTTACCATTGCCCTTAATCAAGAAAATCAAAAATTATTAGCAATGACCTTATCAAATCCGAGTCATCCTAATCGTGTCAATAAACTTGTTAAAGATATTACATATTTTGGAGTAGTTGACCCTTTAAAACAACCGCCTGAACAACCAAATTCAAGAGCTATTTATAAGAAGAGAGAAGGTAAAGAAATAAAGGTTATGCATTTTATGATCCGAAGGGAAAGTTTGACTGATCGTTGGTTTATTGATCAAGATTTGCTCTATGAAGACTTAAAATAGGAGTTGTGAAGTGAGGTGCAGTAATATAAATGGGGGTGCATTCAATTGAGATTAACATGGATTGCCGGAATTTTACTATTCGTTCAACAAGTGAATATATCTGAAAGCTTATCGGTAACCCATGAAGGACGAACGATTGCCAATGTCAACCATACTGATATTACTATACCTTTACTAGATGTTCCTATCATGGACGTGGATAAATACAATCAATTTGTCAAAAAAATAGACCAACAAGTGTACCAGAAACCTGTAAATGCCACAATAGACAAACAAGGTAATATTCTTCCTGGGCGGGTAGGTTACAAGCTATACCATCAAGCATTTAATGAGCAATTATTTTATTCCTTTTTGCACAGAAGTAGAGCATACAAACTAGAAGTACCTTTGCTTGCTATTCATCCAAAAGTTGACAGCGAATTACTTGCGGAGATTCGTGAAAAAAAGATAGGTGAATATAGAACCTATTTTAATGTGAACAACAAAAATCGTTCAAATAATATCTCACTTGCTACAGAAGCCATTAATAATTATGTCGTGTTTCCAGGAGAGGTGTTTTCTTTTAACCAAGCCGTTGGCAAGAGATCAGAAGATAAAGGATATTTGCTCGCTCGAGTTATCGTTAAAGGAGAGTTTTCTGAAGGGATTGGTGGAGGGATTTGTCAGGTGTCATCCACCCTATTTAATGCTATCGACAATGCAGGGTTGCAAACAACTCAACGCTATTCCCATACTAGGAGCGTTCCGTATGTTCCATCTGGCCGCGATGCTACAGTAAGCTGGTATGGTCCTGATTTTAGTTTTAAAAACAAGTACAATCAACCTATTCTAATCCAAGCTACAACGCAAGGAGGAATGGTAAGTATCATGATTTACTCTTCAGAAATGATTAATTATAAGACACGAAAAGTTCCCGCCGCTTCAAATCAGCTATCAAAAGAACAAATTTACCGTTCGTAAAAATACACTTTTACGAACGGGTTACTTTTTTATAAAATCCACATTTTTAAAGTCCGTATTATGTAAACAATTTTCACGAATTTGTTTACATAATAGTGAGTATCACAAGAAATATCAAAAGAAAGAAATTGATACCTCTATAAGTATTAGGCGCTATATTCTTCTTAGAAGATTGTATCCACGGAAGATTAGCAAATAACAGGAAGATAATTGACGTTGCCTTTGATTACGATTATTCTTCGCACGAAGCATATAGCAGAGCCTTTAACAAGACCGGGGAATGGTGTAGAATGAATGTTTCTAGAAAAGTACGCCTTAAATGATGAAGAGAAAACGGGTAAGCGGGTAAGCCAGCCCGTTCTAGAATCTCCTTAAATAATTTGCAATCCACGAAGATTTAAAGGCTTATTTTTTTGAAAGGCTCTTTTCGTAAAGATTGTTTTTTTAAAAACGAAACTATTTAAGGTTGATTGGAGCGGAAGTGCGAGACTCCTGCGGGAGCAGCGGGACAGGTGAGACCCCACAGGCGTTTACGCCGAGGATGCTCACCGCCCGCCCCGCGGAAAGCGAGCATCTGGAGGGGGAATCAACCACAACTCACTACCTGGTAAATAGCAACAAAGTATGTGAAAACAGCCTTTTGAAAAGATCGGTTCACTGTAATGTTTTTGCTGCTCCAAAAGGGTTTCTTGATAATCTTGAAATAACGGTAAGACAATAGGATGAAGGGGGAGGAGGCGTTCTTTTCTCCCTTTGCTTTCTAAATTAACTTGCTCCCATATTAAATATTAAATCCACTAATTCCTGACGTCTCATTCCTGTTGTTGCGTGTAGTTTAAACATTGATTCCTTCCTAATTCTTGCGGTTGCGGATCATGTTCTAAATAGGTAAATAATTTGTGAAGCTCCTGTAAGGTCATATATTTAGGTAATTTCTTATCTGCTTTAGGTGCTTGAATACCTGCTGTGAAGTCAGACTTCATGTAATTTTCTTTTAAACAATATTCACTAAATGATTTTAAGCACGAAATGCGGCGTTGTAGCGTTCTTGGCTTAATACCATGATTAATGACCTGATCTTGCACAAAACGACGCACACTGGACGATGTGAGATCATCTAAGTCCAATGATCGGTTGTTAGCAGTTAAAAACTCACCGTAGAGCTTTAAATCGAATGCGTAACTAGTTAATGTGTTCAAGGAGTAATTTTTCTCAACTTCTAAGTACATGAGATAAGCATCCGAAGCTTGAACGTAATTCAAAATTATCAGACCTACTGGGAATTATTCAGTCCAACCCAAGGAAGTATGTTCGAAACCATTAATTATGAGACCTAGCCGACTTATAGAAAGATCCCCGAGTGTTATTAGAAGTAGCATTGAATATTATAGTCAACTTGAACCAAGTTAGGGGACAAGAATGAATCTTATGAGAACTTGAAGCTGTGACCACTTGGTACTATTATGTTTGTTTCTAGTTTACATAATATATATTATAGGAAGTAGTGTTTTAATTATTATTTTTATCTCATATCTTAAGAATACTTAACTTAGTGAGACGAATATTGAATTTTCGATTCTAACAATCCAAAATTCATCTCATTCTAATTACTAATTAAATAGCAAAAAAATTTAAATGACTGTCGTTATATTATCATCTAATTTAAAAAGATTTTTAATCTTTATTAAAAATTGACGGTTTATAATGAATTAAATTAATTATATTCAATGTCATTTAATTGGCTATTTTTTAGTTGTTCCTTATAATTTTCTGTTAATTGATATATAATGTGATTTTTTCGCGAAGAATTATTTTATACATACAAGTCAATTCACTCTCTGGATATCTAAATGCTTCGTTATAGAAATTACCTCTATTTTATGCTGTCCCTTTGTGTAGAAAACGGAAACGCCTTCTCTTTCTCCCTTTTTCAATCCATTCGCTTTAAGGACTTATTCATAACCATATGATATGCCGTTTTCTTCCGACGACCTTTACCACTCATAAATATTTTCCCGTGTTCATTTTCCAGTACAAGCTTAGCATTTTTAGGTACAGGGAACTCATATAAACCTTCTGTAGTTTCGTATAGTGATAAATTAATGAAATATTAAATTATTCCCCCACCTATCAAAAGCGCAGTTATAGCTAGTGTCCAACCAATCTTTTCCTTCATTTTGCTTATCCTTTTCTTTCATAGACCCTTTTTTAAGCCGAGAAATACGATTCAATATCTACATATTCTATGCAAACGGTACATTTCCTATATAACCATCCTGCCTCTCCTCGTTTTATTATATTGATATATAAATATAATGGAGAAATGAGAAAAATCACGGGGTTACATTCTGATTAAATTATACAAATATAATTTAATTTTACGACAAATCTCTCCAATGTACCGCTTTCCTACCAAAAATAATCATAAGGTCGTCTATAGCCACATGATTCCCTCCAGTCGTTAAAATATAAGAATTAGCCATTAAATATCGAATCCGTTCTGTTATTAATAAGATTACATACAGCTTTAATTCCATACTTACTCAAATGGAATTTATATCGTGTATTTCCGTTACGATTAATTTCATTTTTTTATTTAGGATAAAGTTCAGCAGCTTAAAGAGCATAGTAAGATTAATATGACAGTCTTGATCCATTAACTTAACAAGTTCTAGCACATTTATCTTGGTAAAATAATAATTGGTAGCTATTTTAAACTGTGCCCATTTATTTTTAAGTGAGTGATTATATATTACAATTGGTCTTTACTTGCCTAGATATTTGCTTGCATACATCGGAATAATACATAGCTAGCTCAGTTACATAACTAGGACTTCCTTATTTAAGTAAATAGCAAGGTTATTGGCATAATTAATATATTCCCTTTTATTTATGCCAATAAAGTTACTGAGAAGCTTTTAAATTGAATTTGCACGACATTTAATGCTTTTTAGGAGTCTCCATATAAATGTTATGTTTTATATTAAGGTAGTGAAGATTGTTGGTAGCTCCTTCACATTCATTACATCAATTACGTAGCTGTATGTCGTTAGAAGCCTAAGAACAATATACATCAGAAAAAAATGGAACATGGAATCACTTGTGATCTCATGTTCCATTTTGAAATAATTCATGTTCAAATGGATTTGATCCGGCTTTGGATGAATTCAAACGAGATTGTTGCTTCTTGGACGATTTGTTTTAAAAATTCTTTGACGGCAATTACTTTTTTTATCAGTCCCACTTTCAAGTTTCTCCTCTTCTTTACTGACGGCATTTAATGCTATACGCTAAGGACTGCCTATGTTCCGTTGAATGACAACCGTATCCATTTCATTGACTGGTACCATCCTGTTCTTCACGTTGCCATAAAGCGAGTTCCTACCATGACAATACCTTCAGCCCCGAGTGATAAGGCACAAATAAGGCCTCTGCCATTCGAAAATCCTCCGCCTGCTATTACAGGTGTCAATGGCTCAAGGGAGCATGACAGGGTGTCCATCTGTTTCATTCCCGACAATAATACTGGAAACGACCCCCAACTTCTCTGCCGGCATTGCTTTTTTTGACACTCTTATGTATCAAGGTAAAGCCGTGCTCATTCAGTTTGGGCATTAAACTCTCTTGACTTCTTCAACCGTTTCGACAATTTTCAAATCTTCATCTATTAAAATATCAAAGAATAATTCAGTCATTCTCGTTTAATTGACCCCTTTCAATTTTCAGGGATTTCCCTTAATCCTTTCTTACATAATGTACATTGCCCTGTCTATAAACCATACTTATGGAGCCGCTTGTAAAATGTACTTCTTGGTATATCCATAAACTTTGCTGCAGCGGTGACATTTCCTCTTGATCTTTGTAATGCCTCTAACATTAGATTCCGTTGGATTTTTTCACGGATCGACAGTTCATTCCCCTTGATGCATTTTTTACCGCCTTCCTTCAATGAAGGGATATCATCATGCCGGGCAATGGGCAGTGAATGCATGGAATTCAACACTTGAATATAATCCAGAGGTCCTTCCGCGAGTAAGATGGTCAATCGCTGGAGTACATTCTGTAGCTCCCTTATATTGCCTGGCCAATTGTAATCCTTTAATCGCTTCAATAACTCTTCCGTTAATGGAATATTCCAATCATTCTTTAAACACAAGTAGTTGACTAGATAAGGAATGTCTTCGATTCTTTCCCTTAAGGAGGGTACATGAATGGGGTAAACGTTCAATCGATAATATAAATCTTGACGAAAGGACCCATCATTGACAAGCTCTTCAAGATTACGGTGTGTTGCAGTGATAATGCGAATATCTAATGAAATGCTTTTGGTACCACCGATCGGAACGATTTTTCTTTCCTGAAGTAAACGCAGTAAGGCAACTTGCATTGCTAGTGGGATTTCACCAATTTCATCAAGAAAAATGGTCCCTCCATTCGCCTGCTCGAACTTCCCTTTGTGCCCTTGCCGTTTAGCCCCTGTAAATGCGCCATCAACATAACCGAATAGTTCACTCTCCATTAAATCTTTAGGGATGGCTCCGCAATTTATAGTGATGAACGGTCCATTTTTTCGAGAGCCATTTTCATGGATAGCCATGGCAATAAGCTCTTTTCCGACCCCAGTTTCACCAAATATGCACACATTAGCTTCTGTCGGTGCAACAAGCTTCATTTTCTGCAATGTGTTTTGAAAGGATTCACTAATCCCGCTTTCTCCCTTGAAGTCAAACACTTCAGATGGCATTGAAGCAGGAAAAAGCCTATTGGTTTTATGAGCATGATTTTCAGATAAGAATAAACACTTACCGGAAATCCTATTATCTTCTTTAGATAGAAGCAGGTTTTCCTTAACGATTCGATAGCCATGATTTAATAGATCGGCCAATGCCATGCCAATGGATTGAGGGATTTTTTTGCGAACCAGTTTGCTGGCGGATATGATCATTTCTTTATGATTACAAACGATAAAGAAACGATCTGGATAGGTTTCTGCAAGTTCTATTGAGTGCTGGATCAGTTCCAGCTCCTTTTTATAGGAACGCACTCCCATTTCCTGTTCGATCGTATACGCTAAATTGGCTACCATCCCCAGCATGGAAGGATGGGAATATTCTACTGGACACGATATATCCAAAACGCCTAATATCTTCCCGTCTTCATTTAAAATGGGCATAGCAGAGCAACTCCATTTATGTGAAGCAATGGAATAGTGTTCAGTACCTTGGATCATGACGGCTTCACCCGTTTTCAAAGCTGTTCCAATTGCGTTCGTTCCGACCTCACCCTCCGTCCAGCGTACACCCTCCACAAAATTTATTTTGCCTGCCTCATTGAGGATTTTCTCGTTTCCGGAAAGTGATAGGACATATCCATCGGGATCGACTAATAAAGCCATCATTCCCGATTCTTTTATAGATTGATTCATCCTTGATAATTGGGGTGATGCCAATTCTAATAGGAATGAGTTTTTTTCCTTTTGAATGTCCAATAATTCACTTGTCAATATGTGCTTGCCTTTATTAAGGTACGGGTTGACTTGATCTTTTTTGCAACGATGCCAAGATTCCATTATTCGCTTGTTCAGACGATTTGAATCTAGAACACCTTCACTGATAAAGCGTTCCCATGTACGTAGATAACAACTAGTGGACAGCATATAATCCTCCTCTAATCATTTGGTTTGAACCTTCAAAAATGAAAATACACTTAGTAAATTTAGCGGAAAAATACCATGGAGTTATAAAAAAGGATGTTAATCGAGGTCCATTTAATTATAGTAGATTATGTATCCGCTTACAATATATTGATTGAGTTTACTAAAAAAGCTTCATGTGATTATTCACATGAAGCTTCTCTATCGATCCTTATATTTGCTAGCTTATGAAAAAAGGACACCCCCATCAATCATGATGGATTGACCTGTCATATAATCAGAATCAGGTGAAGCAAGATATGATACGAACTTGGCAACATCTTCTGGGGTTTCGGAGCGTCCTAAGGTTATGGAATCAGTAAACTTTTTGAATGTTTCCCCTTTTTCAAGATTCATATAATGCCCCATTTTTTCATCGATTAAATCCCACATTTGCGTCCCGACAATTCCTGGACAGTATGCATTCACCGTGATGCCAAACTGGGCCAATTCCTGTGCTGCCGCTTGTGTAAGGGCTCTCACGGCAAATTTTGTGGCTGAGTATGTACCAAACAAGCTAAAGCCTTTAAAACTGGCAATGCTGGCAGCACTAATAATTTTCCCGCCTTCTTGCTTTTTCATTTGTTCAGCAGCGGCTTGCAGGCAATAAAGGACACCATTGACATTTATCTTGAAAATCTGTTCAAGGTCTTCTTGAGTTACTTCCAATAACGGCTTTATTTGAGCAACTCATGCATTTGAAACCATTACATCCAGTTGTCCAAAACGTTCCACCACTTGATCAACCATTTCGAATACTTCCCGTCTATTGCTTACATCTGCTTTAATGGCAAAGCTTTCACGTCCAAGTTCCCTAATCTCATTTACGACCGATTTTGCCGTTTCCAGATTGACGTCGTTAATCACCACATTCAATCCATCTTGAGCTAATCTTAAAGCAATGGCAGGTCCGATACCACGTCCTGCACCAGTGACTACCGCCGTTCGATGACCGCTAGCCATACAAAATCCCCCTTATGTTACATGAATAGTTTTAAGAATGTACTGCTTGACCTACAACATTTAAAAGAGCTTCATGGATGGATTCCGACAAGGTTGGATGCGCCGCCACTAAATCTTCCATCATTTCTGCCGTTATTTCCGCATGCAGCATGATTGTTCCTTGACCGATCAATTCCGTTGCATGTTGACCAACGATGGAAAAGCCTAAAATCTCATTATACTGAGGGTTTACAAGGACTTTGACCTTTCCTGCCGGTTTATTGGAAATGGCGGCTTTCCCATTTGCTGAAAAAGCAAACTCCCCAACATTAATCCCTCCATATTTTTTACGCGCTTCTCTTTCCGTCAAGCCTACACTGGCAATCTCCGGGGAGGTGTAAATGCAGCGAGGGATTGCCCGGTAATTAACTTGTGTAAATTGACCACAGGCATTCAGAGCCGCCACCCGCCCTTCATGAAAAGCAACATGGGCAAGTTGTATGCCCCCGATCACATCACCACAGGCATAAATTGATGGATTGCTTGTTTGCATTCGATCATTCACCGAGATGCCAATTCGGGAAAAATCAATACCGTTTCCCTCTAGGTTCATCCCGTGCACTCTTGGTTTTCTCCCTATTGATACGAGTACGTAATCAGCATGAAAATCTTCCAATTCCCCATTGCTTTTCTCCAAAAACACCGTCTTACTAGTTGAATTGATATTTTTTACAGATGTGGAGGTATGGACTGTCACGCCTTGGCTTTTCAATTCTTTATGCAAGATGCTCGAGATATCATCATCTTCCTCTGGAAGCAGCTTTTCCCCCATCTCGATAACGGTTACCTTGGTGCCCATCCTACTATAAATACTGGCAAATTCACATCCGATGACTCCGCCTCCGATAATTAGTAACGAAGCGGGAATAGCAGGAAGTGACATGGCTTGACCACTGTGGATGATCCATTCTCCATCAAACGGCGCAAAAGGTAATGGAATCGGTTCAGACCCAGTTGAAATGATGACCTTACTAGCTTCAATCTCTTCATTCTTATTTCCGTTCTCGATCCTCAGTCGATGGCTCGAAAGGATTGACGCTCTTCCCTGAATGACTTTTATTTTATTCTTTTTCATTAAATATTGAATGCCATTCACCAGTTTAGATACGACATCTTTTTTACGTTCCTGAACGGTTTCCCAATCGACTTCAATCGAATTGGGGGAGAGCCGAATTCCCATTTGGCCAGCATTTTTCACCAATTCATACGTATCGGCACTTTCCAATAGTGACTTCGTTGGCATGCACCCTTCGTTTAAACAGGTTCCACCTAATGGCCCGTCGACTACCAATATGACCTCCTTATCCTGCTGGGCAGCAGTGATTGCCGCTACATACCCAGCCGGACCTCCGCCTATAATGGCTATACGATTCAAGTGTTTTCCCTCCCTTTCTATAAAATCACGGTGATCGGCTCTTCTAAATACCTTTTTAGTGTTTGTAAAAAGGCAGAAGCAGGTGCTCCGTCGAGTACACGGTGATCAAAAGTTAAACTGAGTGGCAAGATTGTTCTTCTTTCCAATTCATCGCCAATATAAAGCGGGGTATCGTAAGCAGATCCAATCCCAAGTATCCCTGTTTCCGGTGTATTCAGAATCGGTGTAAAGTGCTCAACTCCGTATGCCCCCAGGTTACTGATGGTAAAAGTTGACCCTTGCATGTCTTCACTAGGCAATTGACCGTCACGTGCACGCCTAGCCAGTTCCTTACCCTTTTTCGATAAATGTCTTATGGTACAACTTTCGGCGTTTCTTATGACCGGAACAACAAGCCCCTTCTCCAAGGCCACTGCTAATCCAAGATGTATATGCTCATAAAAATGGATATTATCTTCAATATAAGCACTATTCATTTTAGGATGCTCTTTTAGTGCAAGTACGACAGTTTTGGCAACAAAGTCCGTTATCGTCAGTTTAGTTGATTCATGTCTTTGTAGGATTTCATTGGCTTGTTTTTGCAGTATGACTAAATCGGTGACATCAACCTTCATCGTGAGAGTTAATTGGGCACTGTTTTGCAAGCTCTCCTTCATACGCTTGGCAATGATTTTCCTCATTCCTGACACTGGAATTTGCTGTGGACTTTCTAAAGGATGTTGGGGGTCCTCTATTCTTTCTTCTTTATTTACTGACTTGGAATCCCTTTTCTCCATTTCTTTCTGTACATCATCTTTAGTGATTCTTCCGCCTGGTCCTGTACCTTGTATCTTCTCAATATCAAGATTGGCTGCCTGTGCCATTTTTCGTGCAATTGGGGTGATCAATAATCGGTCCCCCTGTGGCAAAATGGGTGACTCTTTGGTTTTCGGCTTTTCTTGTTCATCAATTTCCAAATCGATTTTTTCAGCAACAGGTTCTTTAATCATAATTTTTTCGTTCGGATTTCCAATGTGACAGATAACGGTTCCTGGGGGTACACCTTGTCCTTCTTGAACAGCTATGTTCAAAATGGTACCTTCCGTTGGAGATTCGATATCCATTTCTATTTTCTCCGAATTGATGCTGGCTATTGCTTCACCTTTTTCGACCGAATCCCCAACCTCCTTACTCCATAACGAAACAGTGCCTTCTTTCATTGCCATGCCCAATTTTGGCATTACCACTTCGACCGCCATATCTTTTTTCTCCCTTCAGATTGGTTTCTGTGTCCATTATTGGTTTGCTTGCTCCGGCTTATAAAGCTGGAGCATCATACTATTGAATTACACCCCAAGAATGGATGGCTCCCCCAATAACTCCGAAACGACCTGTATCACTTTTTCCGATGTTGGAAGGTAAATATCTTCTAGCGGAGGAGAAAAAGGTACAGGTGTATGTGGAGCTGTAATCTTTTTTATTGGCGCATCGAGCGTGTCAAATCCCTTATCCGCAACCAATGCGGCAATATCCGTTGCCATGCTGCATCTAGGATTCGCTTCATCCATCACGATCAAACGATTTGTTTTTGCCACAGAGGAGAGGATCGATTCTTCATCCAGCGGTGACAAGCTCCTTGGATCTACAATCTCAATTTCAATTCCTTTCGCTGCAAGTTTTTCAGCAGCCTCCATTGCCGTGTGAACTTGTTTACCGATGGCAACGACCGTCAAATCCGAGCCATTCCTTTTAATTTCGGCTTTGCCGATCGGGATTGTATAATAGCCTTCTGGGACCTCTCCTACCATGTTATATAGCGTTTTATCTTCAAAAAAGATGACTGGATCATTATCTTCAATGGCTGATAGCAAGAGCCCTTTTGCATCATATGGGGAAGATGGAACGACCACCTTTAATCCAGGAATGCTTGTAAACAAGGCATAAAGGCTTTGTGAATGCTGAGCTGCAGCCCTGAATCCTGCACCATGCATCGTACGGATCGTCACAGGAACTTGTGCTTTCCCCCCAAACATATAACGGAACTTAGCACCTTGATTCAATACTTCATCTAAACAGCTGCCAATGAAATCGTTGAACATTAACTCGGCAATCGGTCGTAAACCTGTTGAAGCGGCTGCCATTGCCGCTCCCATATAACCTGCTTCTGCAATGGGTGTATCGAGGATCCTGTCCCGGCCAAACTCTTGAACCAATCCCTTTGTGACACCTAAAACGCCACCCCATGCTTCGTCATCCTGCAGATGATCAACTTCAGCACCGCCCGCTACATCCTCTCCCATAAGGATGACATTTTCATCTTTTCTCATTGCAATGGCCATTGCTTCATTTATCGCTTGTGACATACTGATTTTTCTACTCATCTAAAATTCCTCCTTTTTTAGTTTAATAGGATACATACACATCTTTTAATAAATCGGATTCCTCTGGATACGGGCTTTCTTCACTGAACTTTACTGCCTCTTTAATAGATTCCTCAACGGCACTCTCAAGAGAAACCAATTCTTTTTCCCCCAGCAAATTCTGATTCAGTAAGTAATTCCGAAACAGGGCAATCGCATCTTTCTCTTGTTTATGCTCCTTTTTGTCTAGTTCATTTTTATATTTCTGTGCATCTCCCTCGAAGTGTCCATAATTACGATAAGTAACGCATTCGATTAATGAGGGTCCTTCTCCCCTGCGAGCTCTCTGAACGGCTTCTTCAGCAGCCTTATACACAGCCATTACATCTTTCCCATCCACCCGGGCACCTGGGATATTGTAGCTAATCGCACGATCGGCTATCGTTTTACAGCTAGAAGCATAGTTGAAAGGCGTTGCTTCCCCATACCCATTATTTTCAGCGATGAATATAACAGGTAACTTCCAGATTGCCGCCAGATTTATGCCTTCATGGAATGTCCCATGATTATTGGCACCATCACCAAAAAAACAAACACTAACATGATCAGTCTTTTTATATTTGGCCGTCAATGCTGCACCGCATGCGAGCGGAAAGCCTCCACCGACTATCCCGTTCGCGCCTAACATCCCCTTATCGAGATCGGCAATATGCATGGAACCGCCTTTTCCTTTACAAAGCCCTGTCACTTTCCCATAGATTTCAGCCATCATCCCGTTTAGGTCGCATTCTTTTGCAATACAGTGGCCATGCCCCCTATGAGTGCTTGTAATGCTGTCTTTATCGGATAGGTGTGCACATACTCCTACAGCTACCGCCTCCTCCCCAGCATACAAATGGACAAAACCTGGTAAAATCCCCTTTGCAAATGATTCATGAACCTGGTCTTCAAATTTTCTTATTTCCAGCATTTTTTTGTACATCCAATAAGCTTTGTCTTGTGATAACTTCATTTCATTCTTTTGAACCGTTTCCATATTTCAGCCCCCAATCATTAATAATGAGTCAATGATCTATATTGCAAATAGTGTGCCAAAATGGAAGTTCGGTAAATTAGGACTTTTTCTATTTTCAGTCGAAACAAAACGAGACAAAATGAGATTGTTGTCTCGTTTTGTCTCGTTTTTTAAAAATATATTATCCCAATTCACTTACCACTGAAGTGAAAAGATGGTTTGAATGTGGAAGCAGTCTGTTTAAGGAACAAGCTCTTTATGCACCATTTACTTATATGCTAGTACTTACTTATGGGGCAAGTTAGTTAAAGTGGAACAAAATCTTCGTTTTATTAAGAAGCGCGTGCGTTCTATGTTGGGGTTCAAACAGTATCCTCTATATTGAGTTCATCCACCAAGTAATACGATTTTGATCGGATTCCGTCATCAAGGTTTGAAAATCAAAGGGTTTCAGTCCTACAATGCGAGTCCTCTGAAACCTGAAGGCTCCGTAACTGAAGCTAGGGTTCACCTTATATCCCTGATTAGTCATGAACAGGGTTCAATTTTGTACCTAGAGGTGACTTTGTTATTTCTCCAATGTATTGCAATACAGAGAACTTTTGAGGACAAGGATTTCATATCTGAGCTTAAGGTGTAGGTTTATTTATATGAACCGAAAATTTCCTTTGCCAATCTACGCCCAGTCGGAGTCGCAGCTAGGCCGCCCTCTGCCGTTTCACGAAGTGCAACTGGCATGGTCAATCCTATTTTATACATGGCGTCGATAACTTCGTCACATGGAATGCGGCTCGTAATGCCTGCAAGTGCCATATCAGCTGCCGTTATCGCGTTGGAAGCACCCATTGCGTTTCGTTTCACGCAAGGAACTTCGACCAATCCAGCAACTGGATCACAAACCAGTCCAAGCATATTTTTCAATGTGATCGCCATCGCTTCTGCGGCTTGGCTCGGTGTACCGCCGGCAAGTTCAACTATCGCAGCTGCCGCCATTCCACTTGCCGAGCCCACTTCTGCTTGGCAGCCACCAGCCGCTCCAGAAATGGAAGCGTTGTTTTCAACCACGAATCCAAAGGCAGCGGAGGTGAAAAGAAAATCAATCATTTCAGCTCGGGTTGGGTGTAATTTTTCTTTCACGGCAAATAACGTACCGGGAACTACTCCAGCAGAACCGGCAGTTGGAGTTGCACATATCACTCCCATTGCTGCATTGACTTCGTTCGTCGCAACGGCTTTACTGACGGCATCCAGTAGCAAGTTGCCCCCGAGTGCCTTGCCTGTTTTGATATAATTTTGCAAAAGAACGGCATCCCCGCCGGTTAGACCTGTAACGGATTGCACACCTTTAAGACCTCTCTCAACCGCTTGCTCCATCACTGTCAAATTCCTGTCCATC
The DNA here is from genome assembly GCF_033141925.1 of Peribacillus sp. CSMR9. Classification (NCBI taxonomy): domain Bacteria; kingdom Bacillati; phylum Bacillota; class Bacilli; order Caryophanales; family Bacillaceae; genus Peribacillus; species Peribacillus sp. CSMR9. The sequence goes on along the minus strand of NZ_JAOPHO010000010.1, from coordinate 73,633 downwards.
TTTTCAATGACCTGTTCTCTCGACAGGCTTGAAAACTCCATTTCTTGTAAAATCATGATTTCCGCGATTTTTACATTTTTACTTTCAGCAAGTTCAACCAACTCTGTTACATTTCGGAACATGTTTTTACCTCCATATCTGTGCCCACACTTTTAATCATTCAACCATCCTTATGACTTGCGACACGTTTTCCAAACTTTCAATTTCCTTCATGACATCGCTCTTGATTTTCTGATCGACTTCAATCACCATGAGAGCCATTTGACCTTTTTCTTTACGTGAAACTTCCATATGCCCAATGTTAATTTCATGATTGGCTAAAACCGTTGAAACGGAAGATATAATTCCATAAACATCGTTATGTACCACTAAAATAGCTGGGTTTTCACCTGACAATTTTAGCTTGAACGTATTCAACTCTGTTATTTCTATCGTTCCGCCGCCTATCGAGATCCCAACAAGTTCTAATTCTTTACTTTCGTCGAACAGTCTGATTTTGACTGTATTAGGATGATCCATCACCGTATCCTCGATTATAAAGGTAACTTCCATACCCGCTTCTTCCGCTATCGTCAATGAAGTGGGAATTCGTTCATCATCCGTATCGAAATCCAAAATTCCGCCTACGACAGCAACATCCGTACCATGTCCCCTGTATGTTTTTGCAAAAGAACCATATAAAGAAATGATGGCTTTCTTCGGTTGCTTTTCGAATAATGTCCGTGCTACTCTGCCGATTCTGGCAGCTCCTGCTGTATGTGAGCTCGAAGGTCCAATCATGACGGGACCGATTATATCGAATGCAGATCTATATTTCATCGTGTAATGCCCCTTTTCTGGGAAAAGATTTGTTTAACCGCCTTCATATGCCGCTTTTTGTTCTAATTCGCCGTTATTTGTGAAACGGTCCTAATCTTTTAATTCTGAACACGATTAGCAAAGGAAACCTACCGCAGCTCCCACAACTGCACATAGCCCAGATGTGATCGTTGCCTTTACAGGATAATGGAAGCCACACATAACTTCCAACCCTGCGATTGGTGTGGCCCGTCCCGGTTACATGTTCAAAAAGTATGGAAAAAGCTCTACAAGACGAGAACTTCCCTTGAGCAAGTCAATGCTTAAAAAGAGTTCTTTTAACTATAATAATTTCAGTTATCGAACAGGCGAAAAAGGTAAAATACATGTCGATTTTACGATGCTTATTTATATTTATAATGCTCAGAAATTAGCAGTGAATCGCCTCAATCAACAAATGCACAAAATGAATCAAGCTGTTTTTCGTTTAAGTAAACGTGGCAAAACTTTTATGGAATTGATTTCAATTATAATAGAGATTGAGATGTGGGCATTAATATAGGAATAGGTATAAATAGTAATGATGTCGCGTTGAGATATGACAAAATACTACCAAGAAAGAGTATTTTGTCTGCTCTAATAGATTAGTAGAGAAAAATCTTTAAAAATATTGGAAAAATAATAAGTTCCTCAATTATCTTTAAAGTTTATCTCCTATCATTGAACATCATAATATTGTATTTAATCAAACACGATTGTTTTATTACCATGAATAATAACTCTATCTTCAATATGCCAAGAAACAGCTTGGGCAAGAACCTGTCTTTCCACATGACTTCCGGTAACCTTTAATTCTTCGATTGTATGTCTATGATTAACCCGCTTTACATCTTGCTGAATAATGGGTCCTTCATCAAGATCATTCGTAACATAATGAGCAGTTGCTCCAATTAACTTAACACCACGGTTATAGGCCCTCGCATAAGGATTTGCACCGACAAATGCCGGTAAGAAAGAATGATGGATGTTAATAATTTGATTTGGGAACTCCGATACAAATGTAGGGGAAAGAATTTGCATATATCTAGCCAAGGCAATAAAGTCTGCTTTCCCTTTCAATAGATCCAGTGCTTTCTGTTCTGCTTGTTGCTTCGTTTCATTAGCTAAAGGAATATGATAATAAGGGATGCCATAACTTTCTACTATTTTTTTTAAATCAGGATGATTACTGATCACCATCGGAATTTCCACTGGAAGTTCATTCGATTTCCAACGCCATATAAGCTCCATAAGACAGTGATCCATTTTGGATACAAAGATAGCCATTCGTTTTCTTTTATTATTACCGCTTAAGTTCCATTCCATCGCATAAGCCTGGGCCAGCACATGTAAGTCCTCTTCAAGTTTTGCATAGGAAGCATCAAAGTCGTTTAAATCAAATTCGATCCTCATAAAAAACATACCTGCTTGTGGATCCGTCGTATGTTGGTCAAAATGAACAACATTTGCTCTGCTTTCTAATAAAAGGTTAGATACAGCTGAGATAATACCTGGTTTCTCTGGACAAGATATTAATAATTTAGCACGGTTAACATTCACTTCTTTATACAATGGTCTCTCACCATCCTTTAGATTTGTAATTAAAATATGTAAAAACTTTCGAATTCAGAAGGGGTGGCTAAACTCTACCGCTATAGGTGTCCGAACAATACCGTTACTACACTTTCATTTCTAGCAATCTTGAACTACGGTGAGAGGGACGATAGACCTTAAAATTTTTTTACTGACAGACGCTTCCGCTTCCGCGATTTAACATCTCCGGTTTTCATAGTGAAACTACTTGATACTTAATATCGAACTTCTCCCACCTATCATATGGTTCGCCTCCCCTTAAGGAAGAAGTATTCAACTCTTCTTTTAATATTTTTATATCTATGAGTGTATTTCCTTACCATATACAGCTAGGGCAGCTTCCCCAATTGCTTCCGCTAATGTAGGGTGAGGGTGTATCGTATGCGCAATATCCATAGCTGTTGCATTTAATACTCGTGCAAGACCAACTTCTGAAATCATATCGGTTACATGTGGCCCAACCATATGCGCTCCTAACAACTTACTAGACTCTTGTTCAACAACGAGTTTGACAAAACCATCTGATTCACCAAAAACAAGAGCCTTTCCAATCGCACGGAAGGAGAACTTTCCTGTTTTTACTTGATATCCTTTCTCCTTCGCATCCTCTTCTGTTAAGCCTACACTAGCTACCTCTGGGTTACTATATATGCATTTTGAAACAAGAGTTTGATCAAGTGGCACAGGGTTTTCTCCTGCCATATGTTCAATTGCGATGATCCCTTCGTGTGAAGCAACATGGGCAAGCTGTAATCCTCCAATCACATCTCCAATTGCATAAATGTTTGGCTCATTCGTTTGATAATACTCATTTGTTTGAATAACACTCTCGACTTCAACTTTGGTATTTTCAAGGTGAATGCCTTCTATGTTTGCTAATCTTCCGACAGATACTAATAATTTTTCTGCTGAAAATGTCGTGTCTTTCCCTTTATATACCGCCTTTATAGAGACACCGTCACCTTTTTCCAACGATTCTGGAAGTACCTTTGCCCCTGTTACGATTTTCACACCTTTTTTCTTCATTAGTCGCTGTACTTCCTTTGAAATATCTTTATCTTCTGTCGGTAAAATGCGCTCGGCATACTCAATCACAGTCACTTCTAATCCAAAGTCAATAAGCATCGAAGCCCATTCTATTCCAATAACACCGCCGCCGACAATAATGATGGAATTTGGGAGCTCTTTCATTTGTAGCGCTTCATCCGATGTCATCACATATTCGCTATCTGCTTCTAGGCCGGGTAATGTCCTTGGACGAGATCCTGTAGCTATTAAAATATTTCGAGAGCTTAATATTGTTTCCCGTTCATCATGAATCAGTCTCACTAAAACATCTTTTGACTGTAAAATACTTCCTTTCCCTTCAAACACATCTATTTTCCCTTTTTTCATTAAATGTTGTACACCTTTAAATAAGCGTTCTGTTATTTCTTCTTTTCTGGCCTGTACTTTTGAGAAGTCCAGTCCAACTTCCGGTGCAATAACACCAAATTTATCTGCATTTTTTGCATTCGAATATACCTCTGCACTTCTTAATAATGCTTTACTTGGAATACAACCTGCATGAAGGCATGTTCCACCAAGTTTTCCTTGTTCAACTACCGCCGTTTTTAATCCTAATTGAGACGCACGAATGGCCGCAACATATCCACCGGTGCCGCCACCGATGATAACAACGTCATATTTTTGATTCACCTAATACATCCCCCTTTTGTTTTCATAACCATGAATATATGGATAGTGTAAGAAAACAACTAACATATTAAACACGATCTATTCTATTAATAGGTAAGCCGTGACGATTCTTTAATTTATTTCAATGGCACATGCACTGGATGCAAAGCTTTTTCCAACAATAAAGCCACTATCTTCTATATAATCAATTTGTGTTTCTTCATTTAAATAGCGTTTTGTAAAATGATCTAATCTAAGCTGAAGTCCCTCATATTCAATAATTGCATCGTTTCGGCGGGGTTCATCCAATAAGAGGGAGAACTTCACCGACAGCCCGCAGCCGCCGGCAATATCAGCGTCAATGCGAGGAATTTGGGCACCCTTACATGTCATTTCCTTCAGTTTATTCATGGCTGCCTCTGTTATTTTTATTTTGACTATCATCTGATTCTCCCCTTTCTTAATGGTTTATTGAAAAATGATTACGCATTAACCTTAGTTGCCCGAACTTGTTCATCTGCATGATAGGAGGAGCGAACAAGCGGACCGGATTCGCAATGACTAAACCCTTTTGACATGGCAATGTTTTTCAGTTCTTCAAACTCTTCTGGGCTCCAATATTTTTCGACCTTTAAATGTCGTTTAGTAGGCTGCAAATATTGACCAATAGTCATGATGTCCACATCATTAGCGCGAAGATCATCCATTGTTTCCATAATTTCTTCTTTTGTTTCTCCTAGACCAATCATGATGCTTGATTTCGTCGGGATAGTGGAATTCATTTGCTTTGCCCGCCTTAAAAACTCTAGTGAACGTTCGTATGTTGCACGTGCACGAACTCTGGGAGATAAGCGTTTTACTGTTTCAATGTTGTGATTCAAAATATCTGGCCTTGCATCCATTAATGTTTTTAAGTTGTCATATTCCCCATTCAGATCCGAGGGGAGAACTTCAATGCTGCAAAATGGATTTTGCCGCCTCACTGCCTTTACGGTTTCTGCAAATACTTCTGCTCCGCCGTCTTTTAAATCATCACGAGCAACAGCGGTAATCACCGCATGCTTTAAGTTCATTTGCTTTACTGATTCTGCGACACGTTCGGGCTCTTCCCAATCAAGCTCTGATGGTAGCCCTGTTTGAACTGCACAGAATCTGCAAGCCCGCGTACATACACTTCCTAAAATCATGAAAGTTGCCGTTTTTCGTACCGCCCAGCATTCATGAATATTAGGACATCTTGCTTCTTCACAAACAGTATGAAGTTTTTTTTCACGCATCATTTTCTTTAAGCCTGTATATTGTTCATTCGTATTTAATTTAATTTTAAGCCATTCTGGTTTACGAAGATCAGTGATGGACATTTTATTTCTCACTCCTATGAGCAGATGTAATTTTAGCTTTAAATAGGTTGATCAATAGGGCTAAAAAAAGGCCGATTGAGTTTCTCCATTGCTCTGTCTTTTTAGTTCTCAATATCCTTTTTAAACACGCTTATGAAACCACCTAGAATGAAATATTGAGATTCTTTTCTTTATAATCCATCCTTGGTGGTCCATGTTCAATCATTCATTTATGACGTTACCGTTGCTTCCTCTACTACTTCCTCTTTGGAATAACGCAAGATTGGTTGTCTAGCTGCTTGGACCTCATCCAATCGCCCAATCACCGTAGTATGTGGTGCGTCTAAAACTACCCCAGGGTTTTCTTCTACTTCTTTGGCAATTTGAATCATTACATCCGCAAATGCATCGAGTGTTTCTTTCGACTCTGTTTCTGTCGGTTCAATCATCAAACATTCCTCTACATTTAACGGGAAATAGATGGTCGGCGGATGGTAGCCGAAATCTAGCAGACGTTTTGCCATATCAAGTGTTCTTACACCCAGCTTTTTCTGCCTGGATCCGGATAGGACAAATTCATGCTTGCAAATTTGTGAATATGGCGCTTCAAAGTATGGCTCTAATCTTTTACGAAGGTAATTAGCATGAAGCACGGCACTTTCTGATACTTGGCGCAGCCCTTCTGGACCCATCGTGCGAATATACGTATACGCCCGCAAGAGAATTCCGAAGTTTCCATAATACCCTTTTACCCTTCCGATAGAGTGCGGATAATTAGCGTTCAGCACATATTTATCACCTTCTTTTTCTATGCGCGGCACTGGCAAGTAAGGAATAAGTTTCTCTTTCACACCGACAGGACCTGCCCCTGGTCCGCCACCTCCATGAGGCGTAGTAAATGTTTTGTGCAGATTTAAGTGCACGATGTCAAAGCCCATTTGACCTGGTGTTGTTTTACCTAAAATGGCATTGGCATTCGCTCCGTCATAGTATAATAGGCCCCCTGCTTCATGAACAACCTGAGCAATTTCCACAATTTCTTTTTCAAAAAGTCCAAGGGTATTCGGATTTGTCAACATTAGCGCAGCTGTATCAGATCCCACATGTTTCTTTAATTCTTCTAGGTCAACTAATCCATTTTTATCGGATGGAATCGTGATCGTTTGAAAACCAGCAACACTTGCACTTGCAGGATTTGTACCGTGCGCTGAGTCTGGAACAAGTACTTTCGTTCTGGTTTCACCTTTTTGAGCATGATACGCCTTAACCATCATTAAACCTGTCCATTCCCCTTGAGCCCCTGCGGATGGCTGTAATGTTACAGCATCCATTCCTGTAATGACGGCTAGCTCTTCCTGTAATTCATATAAAACTTCTAATGCACCTTGTACTGTTTCAACGGGCTGATATGGATGAATGCGGCTAAAGCCTTCCAACCGTGCCACATCTTCATTTATTTTCGGATTGTACTTCATCGTACAAGAACCCAGTGGATAGAATCCATTATCGATTCCATGGTTTTTATTTGAGAGCGCTGTGTAGTGGCGGACAAGCTGCAACTCTGATACTTCTGGCAGCTCCGCCGGTTCGTCACGAATTAAATGCTTTGGAAATTTTTCATTTATATCAACATAGTCAACGTCACTATCCGGAATACTTGAACCTACCCGTCCTGGACGACTTATTTCAAAAATTAACTCATTATATTCAACCATTTACAATCGCCTCCAAAGCATCAACAAATTGGTCAATTTCTTCTTTTGTTCGCTGCTCAGTCACAGCTAGCAGCATTTTATTTTCAAAACCGTAATCACTTTCTAAATCAAATCCACCGATAATACCCGCCTTAAGAAGTTTTGCATTGACTTCCTTTACCGGACGAGGAAGCTCGACAACAAACTCATTGAAGAATGGTGCCTCATTGATTATGGTAAAGCCCTTCTGCTCTAGAGTTTTCGCCATGTAATCAGCTTTCTCAATGTTTAGCTGTGCCATTTGACGAATCCCTTGCTTACCAAGTGATGTCATACAAATAGAAGAGGCAAGAGCATTTAATGCCTGGTTGGAACAAATATTGGATAAGGCTTTATCACGGCGAATATGCTGTTCACGTGCTTGAAGTGTTAACACAAATCCACGCTGTCCTTTTTCATCTGCTGTTTGGCCTACAATGCGTCCTGGGATTTTGCGCATGAGTTTTTTATTTACCGCAAAATAGCCGCAGTGCGGACCGCCAAAGGACATTGGGATTCCTAATGGCTGCATATCACCGATTACAATATCTGCCCCAAGTTTCCCAGGAGCCTGCAAGAGTGCTTGTGCAAGAGGATTGGCGCTTACGATTAAAAGGGCACCCTGTTCTTCCGCAATTTTCTTAATTGCTTTTATATCCTCAATGGAACCGAAAAAATTCGGATATTGAACAATTACGGCAGCAGTGTCCTTATCTATTTGTTCTTGCAGCTTCCCTAAATCTGTAACCTCATCAGCTAGGTTTACTTCCTCAGCTGTATATCCCGGGCCTCCTGCTACTGTATGTAAAATAGCCCTGGATTCAGGATGTACCGCTTTGGATACAAGAACTTTCGAACGTCTTGTAGATGCAACAGCAAGTGATGCAGCTTCTGCAAGCGATGTAAAACCATCGTACATGGAAGAATTAGCCACATCCATACCTGTCAACTCACAAACCATCGTTTGAAATTCAAAAATTGCTTGTAATTCACCTTGACTGATTTCCGGTTGGTAAGGTGTATAGGCTGTGTAAAATTCGGAGCGTGAAATCATATGGTTTACCACACTTGGAATGTAATGATCATATGTACCCGCGCCTAGGAAAGTCGGGTAATGATTCGCATTTTTGTTTTTGATAGCAAGCTGGTTCATTCTTTTCACAAGCAGAGGTTCAGGAACCGCCTTTGGGATGTTTAGCTCACCCTGCAATCTGATTTCAGCTGGAATATCTCCAAATAACTCATCTATCGAAGAAATATTTAAAAATGTGAGCATCTCGTCTTGGTCTTGTTTCGTATCAGGAAGGTATCTATAAGTGGCTGTCATATTATTCCTCTCCTTCATTAGTAAATGCTTGATACTCATCTTCGTTTAGATGCGAGTCTAACTCTTCTGGATTGGACATTTCTACTTCGACTAACCACCCTGCTTCAAATGGATGCTCGTTAATCGTCTCTGGAGCGCCTTCTAACTCTTCATTTACAGTAACTACCGTACCTGAAACAGGTGAGTAAAGTTCGGAAACTGCTTTAACCGACTCGATCGTTCCCATCGATTCATTTACAGCTACTTCATCATCAATCGCTGGGTTTTCAACAAAGACGATATCACCTAACGCCTTTTGTGCATAATCAGTGATTCCAATACGTACACGATTTCCTTCTAATTGTTGTACCCACTCATGTTCTTTGCTATATCTAAAACTTGATATTACCTTCGTCATTGTATTTTCCCCTTTTCTTTTGGTTTTTTTCACTATTGCCATAATTCAGAATATAATTTAGATGATTTTACCCTTAGGAGCCGATTTCAAGGCTGCATGCAAGGTAACCGAAATCGACTCCTGAAAACTACACGATAACTCTATTAAAATATTTCCGCTTACCTTTTATAGAATGGTGCATTAACAATAACGGCTTCAATCTGTTTATTTCGGATTTCCACTTGTATCGGCGTCCCTACTTCAGCTTGATCGGCTGATACCAAGGCAAGACCTAAGCTTTTCTTCAAAGATGGTGATTGTGTTCCTGATGTCACAATACCTATTTCCTCTCCATCTTTAGAAATTATCTTGTAACCATGACGCGGAATTCCCCGGCCTATTACTTCAATCCCTACTAATTTTCGTTTTAATCCAGTTTCTTTTTGTTGTGTAAGAGCAGATTTTCCAATAAAGTCACTTTCTTTGTTCGTCTTTACGACAAAGCCGATTCCTGCTTCCAGCGGGCTGATATCGTTACTTAGTTCTTGGCCATAGAGTGCAAGACGTGCTTCCAGCCGAAGCGTGTCCCGTGCACCAAGTCCGCATGGTTTTAATCCATTCGTGGCTCCTGCTTCTAAGATCTTTTCCCAAAGTACTTCCGCTTTGTCTGCAGATAAATAAAGTTCATATCCATTTTCTCCTGTGTAACCTGTACGGGATACAAGTACATCGGTAATCCCCGAGATGTTGACATGTTGGGCGAATTTAAAAGAACCAATTTCTGATAAATCTATTTCCGTTAACTTTTGCAAAATGCTTTCTGCCTTTGGTCCTTGGATGGCAAGCTGAGCGATGTCTTCCGAAATATTTTGGAGTGCCATCTCTCCTTTTACATGCTGCTTCATCCATTCGTAATCTTTCTCAATATTTGCGGCATTAATGACGAGTAAATATTTTTCATTCCCTAATTTATAAACTAATAAATCATCGACGGTTCCACCGTCTGGATAACACATTGCGGTATACTGTGCTTGATTGATGCTAAGCTTTGTTACATCGTTTGTAACAAGGTAGTTAATATAACTCTCGGCATCTTTCCCTTCCACAAGTACTTCTCCCATATGAGAAACATCAAAAAGTCCTGCTTCAGTTCGAACAGCTTCATGCTCTTCTAAAATGCTAGTAAATTGAACCGGCAGAGCCCAGCCACCAAAATTTATAACTTTTGCTCCGTATTTTTTATATACTTCAAAAAGCGGTGTTTGCTTTAATGCTGTTTCAATACCCATGATCTACCCCCAATTATGATTTTTTGTAAAATAGATGTTCTTTCACCTGTTACCGGTTTCTTTCATTGCCATGATTCCAAAAGACATATCTCGCTGCCATGGCCGTTGCTCAGGTTTCAGCAAAGGCATAATTGCTGCCCCTTTCTTCACACAGTCGTTGGCTCTTGAAATAACGGATAAACACCGCAAATCTCTTTAGTTGTTACTCTTGCTTTCTCAATAACGGCTTTATTCCCTTTACTTTTTAGAACCGTTGCAATCACTTCGCCAATTTTCACCATCTCTTCCTTCTTCATACCTCGAGTTGTTAAAGCTGCTGTCCCCATTCGGATACCGCTAGTAACAAATGGCTTTTCTGGATCATAGGGAATCGTATTTTTATTAACGGTAATGCCCGCGTCTTCCAATAACTTCTCTGCTTCTTTTCCTGTTAAATTCCACGGACGTAAATCCAAAAGGACAATATGATTATCTGTTCCGCCAGAAACAAGGGCTGCACCTTCATTTTTTAATGTTTCGCCAAGTGTTGTAGCATTTTCAATGACTTGTTTCGCATAATCCTTAAAGCTTGGTTGTAAAGCCTCGTTGAAAGCAACTGCTTTTGCTGCAATGATATGCATTAGTGGACCGCCTTGAATTCCCGGGAATACGGATTTATTAATCGCTTTGATTATTACTTCATCGTTCGTTAAAATGATTCCCCCCCGTGGTCCTCTTAATGTTTTATGAGTTGTACTTGTCACAACATCTGCATATGGGATTGGGGAAGGATGAAGACCAGTAGCTACCAGCCCGGCTATATGAGCCATATCCACCATAAGTTTTGCACCAACTTGATCGGCAATTTCTCTAAATCGTGCAAAATTAATCGTTCTTGGATAGGCACTTGTCCCAGCAATAATCAATTTAGGTTTTTCTTTCTTTGCAATAGCTTCCAACTCATCATAATCAATTAGCTGTGTATCTTCTCTAACTCCATAAGACACAACTTCAAACCATTTTCCTGAAACGCTGACTGGACTTCCATGAGTTAAGTGGCCACCATGTGAAAGGTTCATTCCCATCACCTTATCACCAGGCTGAAGCAGTGCGAAAAAAACTGCGAAATTGGCTTGTGCACCTGAGTGAGGCTGAACATTTGCATATTTGGCACCGAAAAGCTTTGTTAAGCGCTCAATAGCTGCTTGTTCTGCCACATCGACAAATTCACATCCGCCATAATAGCGCTTTCCTGGATAACCTTCTGCATATTTATTTGTCATCACGCTTCCCATGGCCTCCAATACATCAGGGCTAACGAAGTTTTCTGATGCAATCAATTCCAGTGTTTCATGTTGACGTTGTCCTTCCTTCTCAATAGCATCAAAAATGGTAAAATCATTTTGTTGTAAACTCATTTTATTTTCCTCCTAATGTTTTCGCGTAATTCTGAATTTTTACTTAATAACGAATTTCAATATGGTACTAGACAATTAAGTTTCTTTCCCGCTACAGGCCTACTTTTCTATGAAAACTGTTAATAACAGTATGCTTTACACCCTTTTTTGCACGCAAAAAAGGACAGAAAAGGGTCGTAGCGTTCTCTACCCTTCTCTGTCCTTTTACCTGAGAGTTTAGCTCCATCTTTAATAGAGCCTTTCCCCTTTGGTGGCGTAAATGTTTATACGCGCTCTCCAGAGGTGCGTCCATTTGTGGTTCCATCTACCTGAGAGATTTGTTCCAAGGGTCTTTTTGGAACTTGCTCCTTCGGTGGCTTGTCGCTTTGCACTCTCCCACAACTGTCATCCGCTTATTCAATTTGGTACATTTAGAATAGTTGTTGATAATAATTATGTCAAGCATTTTTGAAAGCGCTAACAATAATATTCTGAGATATTTTTTTTAATTTTAATATGATCATCCAGATATCTTAAGCTTTTTATAACGGGCAGATTTTTTACTCACGAGTTGGAAAATATGGAGCGGCAGCTATCTGGACAAACACCGTTAATGGAATCAAAGGGTTTCTTGCTACTTAATTCCCCGCTGCCTCTCTCTGATCCGCCTGATCTACCTGCGTTTTGCGCATCTTATAAATCGCAACCAGCATAATAAACCAAACAGGAGTTACGATTAAGGCAACACGAGTATCGTTCGCAAGTGCAAGAACAACAAGGACGAACGCTAGGAAAGCAAGGATCAAGTAATTGGAAAATGGATAAAGTGGTAATTTAAATTTGTTCATTTTCACTAGATCTGGTCTTGTTTTACGATATTTCAAATGGCTGATGACTGTAATTCCCCAAATAAAAATGAAACATACTGTAGAGATACTTGTAATCAAGGTAAATACTCCTTCAGGCATTAAATAATTCAAAACAACGGAAATTAAAATGACAACCGTTGAAAAGACCAATGCATTGGAAGGTACTTTACGGTCATTAAGTTTTGCAAACGGTACAGGTGCATTTTTATCTTTGGCAAGTGAGTATACCATCCGGCTTGTACTGAAGATTGCACTGTTACATGCCGAAGCCGCCGATGTTAAGACGACAAAATTGATGATACCAGCAGCTCCAGCGATACCTACGGCCACAAATACTTGGACGAATGGGCTTTCCGTTGGGATGATTGCGTTCCACGGATAAACACTCATAATGACAATAAGTGCGCCAATGTAGAAAATTATAATCCGAATAGGAATATTATTGATCGCTTTGGGGATAACTTTTTCTGGATCCTCTGTTTCACCTGCTGTTAGTCCTACAAGTTCAATGCCAACAAACGCAAACACTACCATCTGGAATGAGAGGATAAAACCATTTATTCCATTTGGGAAGATACCTTCGTGACTCCATAGATTCGTGAAACTTGCTGCGCCTGAATCAGTGGAAAAGCCTTTAATAATCATGAAAATACCGATAACAATTAGTGCTAGAATAGCTATGACTTTAATTAATGCGAACCAGAACTCCATTTCGCCAAAAAGTTTTACCGTTGCAAGATTCATAAATAGTAGAATGACAAGTGCAATTAATCCTGGCATCCACTGTGGTACAGAGGGAAACCAGTATTGAGTATAAAGACCAACTGCTGTTAAGTCGGCCATTGCGATTGAAATCCAGCAAAACCAGTAGGTCCAGCCGGTTACAAATGCAGCCATTTTACCTAAATAGTCTCTTACAAAGTCGACAAAGGAATGATAGTGCAAATTAGATAAGAGTAGTTCTCCAAGTGCGCGCATGATTAAAAAGCAAATGACGCCTGTAATCATGTAAGCAATTAAAATGGATGGCCCGGCTAAATGAATAGATTTTCCTGCTCCAAGAAATAATCCCGTTCCGATTGCCCCACCAATAGCGATGAGTTGTACGTGCCTGTTTTTTAGCCCTCTATCTAACTTTTGTTCCTGCATACGAATTCCCACTTTCTACTTTTATAGGATACTTGGATTTTTTCCCAATAAAGAGTCTGTCTTTCAATGAGTGTGAATTATTAGCGTACTGGGAAACTGTCCACCACTGTAAGCGCTTTCTTGGATAGGTACTAGATATAGTGAAATAGATCTACCAACCTTTTTGAAAATATAGCGTTAATTGTACAAATCAAAAGATAGACTCATTTATCACAGACCTTAATGCACCTCCTCTCTTTTTATCTTTCCTAGTAAAAAAAGGACAGAGGAAAGATAGGGATTTTCCTACCTTCCTCTGTCCTTTTACCTGAGAGTTTAACTCCTTCGGTGGCCTATGGCTCTCTTCAGAGACGCGTCCTATTGTAGTCCTTTTACCTGAGAGATTAGTCCCCTGCTTTTTAGGGTTTGCTCCTTCGGTGCTAAACAATGTTTAGTCTCTCCCACAATCATCATCCGCTGATATAAAGTTGTTTTAATAGTTGTATACTATCGGTTTTTAATGGACATTTCAATGGTTATCTGAAAAAACTTTATTTTCTGAAATTTCACCACAGACAATTTTCAACTTTATGAACAGTATATAATTTAGAAGTTATTAGCTACGAAAAATCAAACTTATTAGCTGCTTTTCTATTCGCAAGGAATCCAAACAAGCTTATGTATAAGCGAAACATTTTTGCATTTTTCCGATTGACTATAAGGCTAAATTTTTAAGATAGGAAATTACATAAGTCTATAGTTTTAACATAATTGATGTATGGAAAAAGAGAAAATTCGCGACACGCGAGAATGCTTGCAGCAGTAAAGATTGGTTAGAAGCTTCCTCCCTAAGTTCAGCAGTAGTTGCAGAAGCTTTCTCTTTTGCAACTTCCTCTTTGTCCCCACCACCTGCTATATTAGCAATGATGATAATTGCTAGAACCCATACCCACGACTTCTTTGGTTTCTTTAGTTTGATTTCCTTTTCCTTATCCATTTACCTCTTACCCCCATTTCAGTTTTGCAGACGGACTGTTGTAAACAGAAATAGAATAACATAATTTAGATCAATAAGGTTTATATTTATCATCACGTATTTATTTTCACTTTCTTTGTTAAATCATTATGTATTCGAACCAAATACAAAAAAGGAGGATTTAATAATCCTTTATTTGGAATTTCGCATGTAAGGGAGTTAATGAATACTCCTAAGTAGTATAGTTTACAGTTTTGTCCAGATTAAAAAGAAAAGACCAAGTATTTAGGAGCTGAAACTATAACTTTTGGTATTGAACCACATCTATTTTTTCGGCAAAAAAAACCCAAAGGTAAATAATTATTCTACAATACTTGACGTGTTAACAAAACGATTTTCCATTACTGTTTACCAGCGTCAAACTGGGACTTTAATTTGGTTAGCAGGCACCTTTTAAAACATGTCTATAAAGTATGATCAAATCTATACCTTACCCTGATAAAATAACAGATTATAAGGGCGTGTTTAGATTTATCAAAACACGCCCTTATAAAAATTCAATTGGGGCATTCTTTTATAAAAGGGGATGGTTTATTTGTATTCCCATTCATAAAAATAGGTGAAAATTCGAAGTTATCATTGCCTAAGTTAGCCCCTCCCTCCACCATGCATGAAAGTTTCCCTTCACACGGAGATCCGACTATCAGCTACAACCCATTCTTTAGCCTTTCTCGGTATCAGTTGCTTATTATCAATAGAATTATCTAATACAGCAAAGCAAGTCATCATCTGTACCACGTCTTACAAATATTCTATTCTTTTTCCTAATCTAACTCATAATAACCACAAACAACATATCCTACTGCTTTTGCTGCCACGAGAAGGGCATCTTCATCGATATCAAATTTAGGATTATGATTAAAATAAGGTTTTTCTACTCCTTTATGTGTACAAGCAATGTAAAAGAAGCAGGAAGGAATTTTTTCAGCATAGTAAGCAAAGTCTTCAGATGGCGGCATTGCTGGAAATTCCTTTACTTCTTTAATATCTTTATCATTTGCATTCTTAAGTGACTCAGCAACCTTTCCTGTTAATTCAGGATCATTATATAAAGGTGGATAGTCATTCGTATAAGTTAGATCACATGTTACACCAAATTCTTCTTCAAGTCCTTTTACAAGACGTTTAACTTCTTTTTCAATTTTATCTCTCGTTTCAACAGTCATATAACGAATATCGCCTTCAAGCTCTACGCTGTCTTTAATTATATTAAATGTTCCTTTTCCATCAAAAGATCCAATCGTAATCACA
The DNA here is from genome assembly GCF_033141925.1 of Peribacillus sp. CSMR9. Lineage (NCBI taxonomy): Bacteria > Bacillati > Bacillota > Bacilli > Caryophanales > Bacillaceae > Peribacillus > Peribacillus sp. CSMR9. Next base: position 57,801 of record NZ_JAOPHO010000010.1, on the reverse strand, counting down.
CCAATATCAAAAGGACTTAATCGACGGCTAATAATCGTTTGAGCAGCGGTAACAAAATGAGCACCAGCGACAATGGTATCATTCGCTAGATGTGGTGAGGAACCATGTCCACCTCTACCTTGAACTTTTAATTTCAAATAAGCCCTGCCGTTAAAAGAATATCCAGCATGATAACCAACAACTCCTGCTTCGTCCATTGGCAGCAGATGGATGCCAAATATATTATCTAAATCGTCAAGCACCCCGGATTCTACAATACTCTTTGCCCCGCCAGGCGGAACCTCCTCCGCATGCTGATGAATAATTTTGATTGTACCTGGAATTTCATCTTTTAATTGAATGAGGCAATCGGCTAAGACTAATAAGTAGGCAGTATGTCCATCATGACCACACGCATGCATAACGCCTTCATTTTTTGATTTAAAGGCTATATTCGTTTCTTCAACGATTGGAAGTGCATCAAAATCAGCTCGAAGACCGATGTTTTTTCCAGGCTTTCCACCTTTAATGGTCACGATAACTCCGTATCCATTACCTACATTAGATTGAACTTCTACGTCCTTTTCTTTATAAAAATCAATAATATATTGAGCTGTCTTTTCTTCTTTAAAAGAAAGCTCAGGATTTTCGTGTAGGTGCCTGCGAATTTTAATCATTTCCTCTTTACGGGATTCCAGAATTTCCATTAATTCACTTCTCATAATCTCTTCATTCCTTCATTTTTTTTTGAAAACGCCACTATATGTAGCGTTTTACATTTCCAACTGCTAATTATTCTGCAATAGGGTTCCGGTTACTACCAGCGGTGATTTTTTAGAAGCATTAGATGTTTTACCGGCATCTTTTGGACCCAAAAAGATAATAGATAATATTAAATTCCAAGTCCAAATAGCGCATATCCAATGAACGCGACAATTGTATGGGTAAGATCATGTATGAAGGTTAAGCTCATCACCGCCACACCTACTGTCGTAATCAAGATACTACAAATCATTAGTGATTTGGCCATACCTTTTGTAATTTTTACTCTCCAACACGAATCATCGCAAGCACGGCTACTAATAACCAAGTGATAACATACCTGATTGAAATGAATAAAATCCACGACCAACTTGTCTTTTTTTCAGGATAAGATCATATGTCAAGAATAAATGTTTTAGATAATTTAACCTTTAATTGATAATAGTTTTTTTAAAAGCATCTGAAATATCTCTAAGGTAAATTTTATTATTCCAGTGTTCTTCTTCCAAATAAATAAAAGTGAAGATGATTTATCCCTGCTCTCCATAATGAGTAAACTTTAGTTTCAAATGTGTTTTAAGTTTATCAATTACTCAGGGAAGTTTCACTAACCTGCCTTTTTATAAGCTTTCCCCTTATAAAGAAAAGCTACCGCTAGTTTAGTACATTTGTCCAAAATACCTTATAGGTCAAATTTCTCACCTGATACCAATCTTACTTCTAATGTCTTTTAAGAATGGTACACTAATTTCTTTTGCTTTATCTGATCATTCTTTTAAATTTTTATCCAGAGTTTTTGGAGAAGACATTAATTCATTATATTTCTCGCGCGATACTTCAATAAATCTATTCATTACATTAAACAATTCCTTTTTGGCTACCTCAGCCAATTCCTTGTAAATATTGCTCTTTCTTCTTTTCAGTTTCAGTATAAGATGTGAATATAATAGATGTATCGGGATCTTTTGGTGTTTCTGGTGTAATGAATCAGTTTTGATTTTATTTATGAGTTTTTGTAACTTTTTGGCTCTTCAATGGATGGAATTATATTATAATAACTTTTACTCATTTTCCGACCATCTAATCCAGGTAATACAGCAGTCTCTTCTTGTATTTTGTACTCTAGTAATAAGAATGTTCCCCCATAGTTATGATGGAAACTTTCAGCAATATCTCTAGCAATTTCTATATGCTGAACTTGGTCTTTCCCTTTATATTTAGAAATTTATCACCTCCAGAAACAAAAAAAGACCTTATGAGAATAAACTCATAAAGTCTTATAAAAAAGACGGAGCTTTTTGCTCCGCCTGGGATATCAGAATATTTTTTTCTCATTCAACTCGAGAGCTAATTCTTTAAAAAACTGAAGCGATTCTGGATTTCCCATGGAGTCTGCATTCACCACTTTATCAAACTCGAAACCTAGCAACACTTTGCGTATCGGTACTTCCATTTTCTTTCCGTTCAAGGTTTTAGGTATTTGATCAACGACATGGATCTGGTCTGGGATAAAACGAGGGGACACATGTCCTCGGATTTGTTCATTGATTTTCCCTGTCAATGCTGCATCCAGGATTTTACCAGGCTTAAGGACGACGAACAGCAGCAAGGAAGAACCGCGGCCAAGCACTTCTCTATCAATGACAAGGCTTTCCATAACTTCATCGATCGCTTCGACGACGCGGTAGATATCGCTAGTCCCCATCCGTACACCAGCACGGTTAATGGTTGAGTCGGAACGTCCATAAATGACGCAGCTGCCCTTGTCGTCGATTTTTATCCAATCTCCATGTTTCCATATTCCAGGATACGTATCGAAATAACTCTCGTAATATCTTGACCCGTCTTGATCATTCCAGAAGTAAAGCGGCATGGACGGCATCGGTTTAGTAATGACCAATTCACCGACTACATTAATCAATGATTGACCTTGTTCATCAAAGGCTTCTGCACGAACACCTAATGCCCTTCCTTGTATCTCCCCGATTCTTACAGGTAATGTTGGAACACCACCTACAAATCCGGCACAAACATCGGTTCCGCCACTAGATGAACTGAGCCATATATCTTTCTTGACATTCTCATACACCCATTTGTATCCGTCACCTGACAATGGAGCCCCAGTTGAAAAAAGAGCCTTCAATTTTGTTAAATCATATCTTCCCATTGGCTTGATTCCTAACTTCATGGAATTCGTAAGGAAAGGTGCACTTGTTCCAAAGAAAGTCATGCCTGTGTCTTCAGCCAATTCCCAAAGGGCATCCATATTCGGAAAGGCAGGGCTGCCGTCATAAAGAACAATCGTCCCTTCATTAAGCAAACCTCCCATTAGTAGATTCCACATCATCCAGCCTGTCGTCGTAAACCAGAATACCGTATCCTCGGAAGTCATGCCTTGATGCAATCTTGTTGATTTAAAATGCTCCAATAATATACCGCCATGCCCTTGTACAATTGGTTTTGGCATTCCGGTTGTACCTGATGAATAGAGAATCCAAAGCGGATGATCGAACGGAACACTTTCAAAAGATAATTCCGCCGTTTCTTTTAATAGGTCATCCCAAGGGATTGTATTTGCCAGATTCACTTCCACAACCTTTTTTTCTATGTAAGGAACCAACACGGTATGCTTAACAGTGCCCAATTCCTGTTTAAGCTGTGAAACAACGGATGTTTTATCATATACTTTTCCGTTGTACTGATACCCATCAACCGCCAGTAATAAAACCGGTTCAATCTGTTTGAAACGATCAATGACGCTTCTTGCACCAAAGTCAGGAGAACAACTGGACCAAATGGCACCTATACTTACTGTTGCCAAGAAAGCTATGACCGCTTCAGGTATATTTGGCATATAGGCAACAACACGGTCACCCGGTTTCACACCAAGTTCCCTTAATGAATGGGCGACAGAAGCCACTTTTTCTTTCAGCTCTTTCCAGCTAATCCCTTGCTGCCTGATATGTTCGGAACGAAAAAAAATCGCCGTTTTTTCTTCTTGAGCATTCAATAATGCATTTTCAGCATAATTAAGCCTTGCCCCTTCGAACCATTTCGCACCTGGCATTGCTTGCTCCGCTAAAACCCTGTCATATTTCCTGGCGGCTTTTACATCACAATAATCCCAAATTGAAGCCCAAAATTCCTCCAGTTCATCAACCGACCATTTCCATAATTCATGATAATCATGAAATGATAAACCTTTCTTTTCTTTTAACCATTTCACATATTGAGTCAATACCGTGTGCTCGATTTGTTCTTTTGTCGGTTCCCAAATGATTTGTCCGTCTGTAAGCGATTTCATTTAATCATCTCCCTTAGGTATCAAATGCATCATTGAATATTTCATAATAATTGGCAATTAAATAAATTGTAATGTATGAGAATTAAACCGTCAATTTACACTATACTCAAATAGGCTCATATCTATGAATGGGCAGATTAATGGAGAAACATGTACCTTTCCCTTGAACACTTGACACATGTATCGTTCCATCCATGCTTTTGATGACGCTATATGAAACCATTAGGCCTAATCCCGTTCCTTTATTTTTTGTCGTAAAATAAGGCTCACCTAGACGGTATATTTGTTCCTGTGTCATTCCAATTCCTTGATCTTGAATCATAATTTGGATGTTGGTTGCGTCGGGAATTAAATGTATGTATATTTCGCCATCATCTTGCATCGATTCTAAGCCATTCTTTAATATATTGAACAGGCACTGTTGAAATTTCTTCTTTTCCCCCATTATATAATATGCTTCTTCTTCAAATAAGGACAACTTCAATCCAGTTCCATTATCGTTAGCCAAGGGTTTTATACGGTTGACGACATGCTGAATTTCCTCGGATACCCTTAATCGTTCCTTGTTTTCAGGGCTTACGGCAGCAAATGTCAAATAATCATTAATGACATCCGTGGCCCGATCTAATTCATTCAGCGCAATATTTACATACTGGACCTTTGTATGTGAAGAAACGTCTTCGCTTAACATTTGTATATATCCCCTAGTAACTGTAAGGGGGTTTCTGACTTCATGAGATATGCTTGCAGCCAGATGACTAACGATTTCCAATTTTTCCGCTTTCACTAATTTCTCGAGAACCTGAAAATTAGTCAGGATGACTTCCCATAATAAAATTACAACAACGATTCCTATGACTTGGATGGTGAAATATTGTTTCCAAAGACTAATGCCAATAGTAAGTTCAAATATTTGTGTTGAAATAAACTGTGTGAGAATGTGAACAATAAAGATTAAGGATATGCCGATGAGGATTTTTTTACTGACAGACATTTTTAAATAGTATTTAGATATAAAAAACAGGGAAACTCCCATTAGCGGAAAAGAGATGCATGATACATAAAATCCATTTCCCCCCCCTGTTATATAACGGATAAAAAGAGTGATGACTATTAATATGATACCTAACCTATAGCCTCCATATAAACCGCCTAAAAGAAAAGGGATCCATCGAAGATCCCAAACAAAATCCTCTTCTATGACCACTGGGAATAGCATGCATAGAACAAGTGAAAGAATAGGAAAAATGGTTAAGAACGATCCTTTTAATGCATCTAAACGGTACACGTACTTTACTAGATAGCTCATTTGCAATAAAAAGAGCGGAAAAAGGATAATTAAAAAGTTAATCAGTAAATCTTTTGTTATCAAATTCATTTTCACACCGAACTTTCGATATTTTCCGAAGATTTAAAAAGGTATATAAATCATAACAAGATAGAGAATGATAAGCTAGTAAAAATTTCAGGTTGAAATTAAAAAGAGATAGCTAAAGCATGGAGGTACCAGAACAAATAAACGGTTGATTAAGAGTTAGTAAATAAACAGGAAAAAACTGAAACGACGAAGTCATTTCAGTGCAAATAAGAAATATCCGAATACTCACTTAATAAAGAGCGGATTTTGCGAGCATCGTAATTGTCGCATCATCCATCGGAGGATTATGAAGGCCTGCACGTACATCCCTATAGTAGCGTTGCAAGGGATTTTTCCGTTGTAAACTTTTGGCTCCGACTACTCGCATCGCTTTATCGACAATCGAAATCGATTTGTTGACTACCGATAGCTTGACAGCACCCAATTGTTTCGATAATTCATCACGATCTTCAGGGTGCTGCTCCCATTTCTCTGCGACAGAGTAAAGGAAATGGTGTGCTTCGCTCAATTCCAGTTCCATCTCTCCAATTGTCCGTTGAACATTCGGAAGGTCCCTGATTGGTCCTGGTAAGCTATTGGGAGAATAGGTTTTAGCAAATTCAACTGCATAATTTCTGGCTGCCACTGCAATTCCCAAGTAGCAAGCCGGTATATGTAAAAGCCACGCTTCAGGTTTCCTTTTTTCACCAGGATTACTTTTCATGACATAATACTTTTCAGGAAGGCTGACATCATTTAACACCAAATCATGGCTACCTGTCCCCTGCATGGACATCATATCCCAAGTTTCTTCTATGCTTACTCCCATTAAATCACGATGAACTAAAAATGTGCCTAGCCGCTCATCCTCGGGTACCCATGCCGTTACAAGAAAAATATTAAGGACGGGAGAGAGTGTAGTAAAAGTCTTTCTGCCATTCAAATTCCATTGTTCACCCTTTTTGATAGCGAGCGTTTCCGGACGGCCTCCGCGCGTCGGGCTTCCTGTTCCAGCCTCCGATGCTGCCGTGTTGATGAGAGCGCCTTTCGACACCTCATCAAACAATTCATTCATGACTCCTTTTTCCCATGGTCTTTTCTCAGTTAAGGATAGGACCGTTCCGACATGCCAGCCTATTCCTAAGGCTGTTGGGCCACAATACTGAGCTATTTTTTCTTGGCATAGGAGAAAATCATATAATGAACCGCCATTTCCCCCATCCGCTTTTGCTAACGTTAATTTAGGATATCCGAATTCCTTTAACTCCTGGATGTTTTCAAATGGAAAACCCTTTGAATCATCCAGTGCTTCAGATCGGCTGGAAAAGGGCTGAATCGCTTCCTCTAATTTTTGAATATATTCTTTTTGCTTTTGTGATTGAAAAAACGACATGAAGACCATCCCTCCTGTAGTAAAGAAATCCTGAACCATTCAGCCACAGAAACAGTAACCGCCAAAACACCACTTTATCATATCACCTTAGTTTAGTTAATGGTTTGAATCTGCCCGTTAAGAGTCAATGTCTTCATTTTTATATTCTTTGTTAGCATTCTTATAAGCTTTCTTCGCCTGGTCAATATCTTTGTTTTCGATAAAGTAAGCTATCGCAGCTTGCCCGATTCCATACGTGACTGCGCCGGCTACCGCACCTGAGACTGCTAGACCGGCCCCTGGTATGAAACGTACTGCAGCCCTGACGCCTTCCCTGACAAGAAGACCGATTCCAACATTGATCCCTAATGCTGTAATGAATTCACTTGCCGTTTTGGTATTGATGTCTTTATCCGCGATAAAACCAATTACCACAATCATCAACCCTTGAATGCCGGTCAATATGGGAAAATCGGCAAAAGGTATTGGCTCTGCACCTATTAATCCGGTGATTGCCGTAAACGTTCCCACAATCGTCCGCGCGAACTTCTTCTTAACGAATTGGCTCTGAATCGCTTTGGCCGTCTTTAGCTTCGCTTCGCTGGGTAAGGCCTCGATTAAGTAATCTGAAAGCAAATCGATGTTCCAACGCATATCATAATCAATATTTCCACCTTCATCAAAGTCAATATATGAGCAAATCGGGATGATGTTCAATAGTGGGATTTCACTTTCGTTAAATCGCTTGGACATCAAAGCAATGGCTTCATCAATATTCTTTTTTTTCTTAGGGTTGGCATCAAAAGGTGCTTGTTTATAATGTGGTGGATCTAGTTCATCCACTTGGGTGACCACACAGATGACGGGTACATCATAATGGTGGATCTCTTTTACGACCTTGCGCAGCTTGTTCAACTCTAGCAGATCTTCTTCAATCCGTGAATCCGTTTCTTTTGCTTTAATCAAGAAAAGAAAAACATCGGGCTGTTCTTCGGTTACCGCTTTTATCAATTCGTCCATTGGTGTTTCTTCTTCAAATTCTTCCGTAGGAGCTTCACTCTCACCCAACCCACGGGAATCCAGCAAACGAATTTTGGGCTCAGCATCACTCGGGTACCAAAGCCATTTTCCCTTACCCGTTCCAGATTTAACAGAACTGACATATTGCCTTTCCTGACCAAACATCGCATTGATCAGTGATGATTTTCCAGATCCGCGCCTTCCTACAAGGGCAATTCGCGGTTCCCTTGCATCAACTGTCATTGTTTTAAGCTTTAAGAGTTGGTCGAGCATTTTGTTCTTTTTCGATTGTGAAATGGGAAGCTTATCTACTTGGCCTTTAATGAAACTGAATATGCTTCCTATTTCATCGTGTTTTTCTCCCATTACGCATTCCCCCTTGTTAAGAAGTGTTTTTAAGTAACATTTACCCTTGATCGAGTCAATTTAAGCATGTAACTTGAATCTCCTTACAAACTTAAGGGCCCCATTTCTAATAATCCTTTAAGACTTTTCTTTTAAGAACATAACGACACTAGCCATGTATTTTTGGATTTCCTGGACTTGAAAAGCGGCCGAATCCGCAATCTGTTTGTAATGATGCTGCCCTTCATCGGTGATTCGTAAATATCGTTTTGTTCGTTTTTCACTTTCCCACCTGCCGACAAGAAGGCCGTTCTCTTCCATTTCATGAGATAAATCATATAAATAGCCGTTTGATGCTATCCAACCGAACTGATTTTTAAGCAGATCGCCAATTTCCCCCATGTAAATGGGCTTCTTAGTGAAAGCGGCTTTTAAAGTAACATAGCGTACAAGATCCTTTACCGATATTATTTTCGAGAAATATGACCTGTATTCTTCAGGAAGTTCATTGAGAACCGAGGGATTTTCACCAGATCCCCTTAAATCGTACATGAACCGGTCAATGACCTTTTTCACCTCGGAAAACCGTTCCAGGAAATTCTCTTGGTACCATATGTAAAGTTCTTTTCCTTTTTCAGTTATCTGATAATAATTCCTTCCCTTATTCGTATATAGTGATAAATGGTTGGATTCGACAAGCGTATTGGATATTTTACATAAATAGTCATAGCTATGCACTTTTCCAGTAAACGTATTTTTTAGGTCCTGATGAATCGCCCTTGGATAATTCGCTTTAATTCTCAAAGAATGAAGTAAAAAAATCGTTAAAAATTCCCGCTGGCTCAACCCGACCGATTCAGCCGTTGTAGACAGTTTTTCCCCTTTCTTCACTGTCAAAACCCCCTTTATATCCAGTTTTATGAACTCATCAAAAAACATTTCTTCCTTCTCCCTTATTATCCTGTGCTGCCACATAATAGTAAAGTTTTTAATGCCTAATTACCTAGTACTAATTTTACGTATTTGATCTATTGTATGGTGAAGTTATTCAGAATATTCTGTCGAGGTTCATTATGAAATTGTTAAAACAAAAAGAAACGGCCCACGATTATGAAGTGCACCCAAAAAGTTAGACACTTTATTTAATTAAGCAGCCTTGAGGGCATGAACCCGGTAATCTACCGGGCTCATGCCTTTTAATTTTACCTTGATTCGTTGAGAATTGTAGTAATGGATATATTCTTCTAGTTCTTGTTTGAAAAATTGCGATATTCCGGGCATAAATAGCCCATTCCCTGCTTGCGTTGGCCAGGCGTTCAATTGGTACGAAACAAGCCCTTGATACGTATAAACTTCTCTTGGCACAGTTATTAAAGGAATATGATCTCGCTTCATCCCAACTCGAAAATTAAAGAATTGCACCCGATTGTGAAAGATTAAAAGCTGTTTAAGGGTTGCCCACTTATTGAAACATTAACACTTCATAGGTGGCTAACGGAGAAGCTTAATAAGAACATTAAAAACTATGTTATAATTAACAATGTTGGGTAAAAATGCTAATATTTTAGGGGATGATTTTTTGAAAAAAGTATCCATGTTATTCATTTTATTCGGTATGTTATTTTTTGTAGTAGCATGTACATCAAATAAAACCAATAAGGAAATGGAAAGCTCTGATAATAATGTCACATCTAAAGATAGTCCAAATAATTTAATTTCCTACTATGAAACAATCAAATTAGAAAATGCCATTGAATCTTCTTTTAACAAAAATGTATTTAAGAAAAAAGGGCATCCAGATGGCTATGATTTAACCCTTTCTCGGGCAAAAAAAGAAGTCGTTCTTGTGATTAGGCCTTATTCCAAGAAAAATTTTAATTATTTAAAAGACGATCTTCAAAGTAATATTGAAGAAGTATTGCAATCAAAAAAGCATAGGGATTATAAAGTAAAAGTTCTTGCTTATTGGAATGATACCAATCAGACAGAAAGACAAAAACGAGAGGAAAAAATTATTCAGGAAGTAGCAAATGAAATGAAGAAGATTGATAAAATTGATGTTTTGACAGGAACTTCATATTCAGCCACTGACGGACGCATTGTACAATTGGACTTAATGTTCTATAGAAACGATAAAAAAGTGATTGAGCCCAATGAGGTTAACAATTTTCATAAAGAATTTCTTAAGTTAGCTCAAGAAAAAGGATTCAATGTTAAGGATATTCCAATACGTTTTAAATCAAATTTAAAACGAGATTGGGAAATGAAAGTTATGCCATCAATAGATCAAGGGTTGAAAGAAATAAAGGATCTCAAAGTTACATCTACAACTATAATAGATGGTCAGAATCCCATTATTATTAATACTTCCATAGACAATACAGATAAAAAAGCTAAAGAAATAGGAAAACGTATTGACGAACTCACAAATGAATTTTTTCAATATAAACAAATAAAAAAATCATTTCCTGGCCCTTATGAAATTCATGTTCTAAGTAAAGACGATAAGAAAATAAATTAAGCAATAAAAAAAGGATCTTCCAATTGAAGTGCACCCAAATTGTTAGACACTTTATTTAATTAAGCAGCCTTGAGGGCATGAACCCGGTAATACCGGGCTCATGCCTTTTAATTTTACCTTGATTCGTTGAGAATTGTAGAAATGGATATATTCTTCTAGTTCTTGTTTGAAATGTTCCATGTTTTCAAATTCTTGAAGAAAAGTAACCGAATTTTAATAGCCCAAAGAAGTTTCCAATGACCGCATTATCGAGATTTTCCCTTTGTACGAACGGTATTTCTTCATGCGAACCAATGACTTCACTCCTAGTTCATTCATCAATCGGAGAACTGTTTTATGATTGATGTGAGTACCTCGGTTACGTAACTCTAGGGGATGCGTCGATACCCATAACGTCCTTTATGCGTATGGAAATCCTCTTCGATAAGGGATTTAATTTGTGTATTTTTCCTCACGCCCGAAAGCGTTTATCACATAATAGTACGTACTCCGTGCCCTGTCGATGTTTTCTTGGTTTCTTTTTTCATGGATAGACACCCTTTTTCTTTGGTTTAAGAGCGTCTATACCTCCTTCCTTTAACTGATTTGCCCCATTCAAAAGTGTAAAATCGGTAGGAAGGTTATAGTGTACAGCCGTCGCGCTGATTGATGCCCCATTTTCGTTCATATAATAAGGGCAAGTGTATTTTGTATAGGATGAAGCAAGTTCTTCCATCCCATGTTCAAGATAGCAATCGGCCCATATTTTCAGAGGGGATAAACCTACATTTCTTTCTTCTGCAATGGATTTATAGGATTTTTCCCTTCCAAGTACTCTGTCCATCGTATATTTAGTCAAAAAAACTGCACCTCCAATTATTAGATGTTGTCTAACAATTGGGGTGCAGTTCATTTGGCCGTTTCATTTTTATTGTTCCGTTAAAATGATCGCATCTTCTTTTGTAATGACAAGGGTATGTTCATATTGAGCAGAAAGCTTTCCATCTGCCGTTCTCGCCGTCCAGCCGTCTTGATCCATTTTCATATGCCATGTTCCTGCATTCAACATAGGCTCGATCGTGATGACCATGCCTTCTTTTAGACGGGCGCCTTTACCTGGTTTACCATAATGTAAAACGGTTGGGTCTTCGTGCATGGTTTTACCGATACCGTGTCCTGTAAAATCGCGGACAACAGAAAACTTTTCACCTTCTGCATATGACTGAATGGCATGACCAATATCCCCAAGACGATTTCCTGCCCGTGCAGCCTCGATGCCTTTATATAGTGCAGCCTTGGTTACATCCATCAAACGCTGAACCTCTTCTTCAACTTTCCCGACTGCATATGTCCAAGCTGAATCGGCCAGACCGCCGTTAAGGTTTACCACCATATCAATCGTTACGATGTCTCCCTCTTTCAAGGCTTTCTTTTGCGGGAAGCCGTGACAAATTACATCATTCACAGATGCGCACGTTGCATATTTGTAGCCGTTATAGCCCTTTTGTTCAGGTGTCGCACCATGCTCTGCCAAGTATTTATCGACAAACTCTTCAATTTCCCAAGTCGTGATGCCCGGTTTTATCATTTTAGCGATTTCTCTATGTGTCGCAGCAAGAAGTTTACCTGCTTCATGCATCAAATGTATTTCTCGTTCACTTTTAATAGTTATCATTTATAAATCCTCTTTCGTTTTATATCTTTTCTGATTTAATCTCCTGTTTTATCATATGCCTTTTTTTATATAAAAAGCAACCAAAAACCCGGTAAAAATCACCGGGTTTAATAAATCCATGACCATTTCCGGAACTGTATTCACGGAAGTAAACTTTTGGAGTAAAAAACGATCCAAAATTTTAGAGGGGAGAAGTAAATCCATGTTCTTTAACCACCACTTGCCAATAGCTCAATCGTTTTTCGTTTTAATACGAATTTCTTAATGATGACTCGTTCAAATTCCAATGCAGAATTACCACGGACATCATAATCGGCCAGGATATTGCCTGCCTCGACTATAATTCGAATTCTATAGAGGCCCATGGGTATTAATTGGGTACAGATTCCCGTTTAAGGCAAATGAAACTCTGCCTGTTTCCTCTGATACTACCAATACAAGGGCATCACTTCGTTCTGTTAAACCTAAAGCAGCGCGATGGCGGGTTCCAAGTTTTTTCCCACCTGTTGATCTGCCAGAAAGTGGAAGGACATTTGCTGCGGATTCAATATGATTATGACTTACCAATACAGCACCATCATGTAGTGGATTTCCAGGAAAAAAAATTGATTCCAATAATGAATGGGTTAATTCTGCACCTATGGGAATACCGGGTTGAATCAAAGAATCAACTGAATCCTCCCGCTGAATCACAATTAATCCCCCATGTCTAAGATTTGACATATTTTGTACACAAATAGATAATTCCGGATATTTGTCCGTAAACGGAGACAAATAACAGTTTAAATAAAAAGTTGCAGCTTTCATATCAATGTATACAAACTTTTCTTTAATTTTTTCAAAATTTCCAAGAAGGCAATAATTTTCATCACCCATTGCTTCTAAGTTATCCTGTAATGCCGTTATTACTTGGCGAATATCCTCTTTTAATACTTGTTTCATTGGTGAAAAATCACAATTACCATTATTCACAGACAGGCGCCTCCCCTTTATTTTTCACTCTTTTTTTAAGTAAACCATACTTATTTTCGTATTTGGACCTATTTGAAGCTTGTTAAATCTATAATTTTCAATCTACTTAAAGTTTGTCTTCAAGATAATTAATTATTCATCTAATGAGATAGGCACTTTGTTTAACGAATGGGGTTTAACAATCAGTAATGATTTTTTTACATTTTTTTCTGTCATATGGACAAGGTAAGAGAATAAATATGTTAATGACCCGTTGGAAGATATCCTATAATTAATATGAGGTGGTATAAAATGCCTTACGTAACTGTATTTGACCAAGGAACTTTTGAAGTTGAAATGGGAAAAAAGTTAGTATTAGCGATGGAAGATAACGGTATAAATATTCTCCACAGATGTGGAGGGAAGGCAAAATGTACAACTTGCAGAGTGGAAATATTGGCAGGTGATTTTTTGGAAGTCACAAATAAAGAAAAAAAGGTCTTTGAGGAAAAAGGAATGGAGGATCATTTGCGTTTATCCTGTCAAATTTACGTGAATGGAGATATAACCATTCGACCGATCATGACTGTTGAAAACTCTGGAATTGCCGCTGGACCACGGCCTGCTGACTAAATAGGACCAATACTGTATTAAGCGATATAACATGATGTCATGACATATCAAAACGACTAAAAAAGTTTCCATAGTCGTTTTGATGTTTTTAATCATTTGCTATGTGAGTACTTTTTTTCCATGACCGCAAAGTAATTTTCTTCGTTATCAGCAAAATTAAATACTCTTCCAGAAGGCATCTTTACAAGTTCCCCCAGTTTGATATTCTTCTCCGAAAAGTCTTTATATAATTCATCAAGGTTCTCCGAGTAAAACATTAACGAGGGTGTATTAAGATTTAATTCAGGCTGCATTTTAGCAATGAATTCCTTGTTATGCAGGATGATACTAGTTTGTGCTTCCTTTGTTGGGGCAATTTCAATCCATCTCAAGCCTTGGCCGTTATCTTCTTCAGAAACTACGCTAAACCCCAATTTTTCTGTCCAAAATTTCAATGACTCATCCTGGTTATTTACATATAACATAATTTGACCGACATTATCAATCATTTGCTACTCTCCCTTTCTGATGGTTCCATTATTATTGATACTCTTTCCTTTTTAGCATATTTTGCGATGGAAACATATGACTACTTGAATCCTATAATAAATGTAAGATTTAAGCAATATCCACCAAACTTCTCTCCGCTTATTAAGAAGTAAAATAATGTTAAAAACAATCATTTTCTGTTTTTGAAACCTGTACACCTTAAGAAAAAAAAGGATAAATTGATTATGCTCCATTAGTCAAATATTTTACGAATTTTGCTTAGTTTTATCTCCTACATATTTCAAATGACCTTCCAGAAATTGCGCTTCAACAGTTAATGTAACATAACTTTATCTTTCTTTTTCGAATAAAGAATCGTCTCTTTTTTATGTCACTAGCACTCCATCAAGTGTAGAAGAAAAATGATATACAGAATCATACTCATACCATTAATAATCTTGAATCTGCCCAAGTAGTTACATTAAAAAAACTGATCAATCTTTATATACTGGAATTTTGCAGGACTTTTTGATTTTTCACAGAACTTCTATAGAGTATCTATCAAAGGAGGTAAATAATGTTTCTATCGAAAGAAGGATTGTTAAATATATTAGAAGACAACAGGAGATTGACAATGCGGGTACTTGAAGCCTTTCCTGAAGAAGAATTATTTCACTATACACCGGCCGAGAAGCTTCGCCCTTTCGCCGAGATGGTTAAAGAAATCATGAACATTGAAACTGGATATATGCGTGGAATTGCACTTAGTGTATGGGAGTTTCCAGATTCGTTTGCTGCACTTTCTACAAAAGAGGCACTAATATCTGCATGCGAAGCAGTAAGGCAAGATACTAGAAAACTGTGGGAGGAAATTACCGAGGAAACACTTGAAGCGGTTGAAAAGGATCCCTTTTTCGGACCCTCACAAAGCCACTTTGAGAGACTTCAATATGCCCTCGAAAATGAAATCCATCACAGAGGACAGGGATATATTTATCTCAGAACACTCGGGATTGAGCCACCGGAATTTTTCGTCCGGTAAAGAAAATTTAACAACACTTAATACAATAGGTGTATGAATCTTGTGGCAAAAAAATATAAAATAATAGGAGTGAAACAAATGTCAGTTAATGCATATCTTAATTTTAATGGGAATTGTAGAGAGGCAGTAGAGTTTTACGCAGAAGTTTTTGGAACGGCATCACCTAATATCATGACCTTTGGGGAAACACCGCCTAATCCGGAATTTACTCTTCCAGAAGAAGCAAAAGATTTAGTCATGCATACAAGGCTAAGTATTAATGGAAGCAATGTCATGTTTTCCGATGCTTTTCCTGGCATGCCTTTTGTCGAAGGAAATAATATCAGCTTGGCATTTGTTAGTAAGGATTTGGATGAAATTAAATCGATCTTTAATAAACTTAGTCAAGGCGGTAAGGTTGGGATGGAGCTTCAAGAAACATTTTGGAGTAAAATTTACGGTCAATTGACGGATAAATTCGGAATCCAATGGCAATTTAACTTCGAGAGCTGAGAAATGAAATTTGGATATAGGACTTTTCACAAATGAAAAGTTTCTATATCCTTTTGTATTTCCATCACCAAGGATTAAAGGGATTAGTTAAATGATCGGTTGGATACATACCCTAACCTTATATCATTTTCTTGGTTCATGATAAATGGTGTATAGTAAAACGGTAATTTCAAGGTTTTAATCTTTCGCATTTCCATGATCATAATAACAAATTTAATTATCCTGGCTATACATGAAAACAATAAAGGAGAAAAATCATGAAAAACAAAATTCAAAAAATCACAACTAACCTTTGGTTTGATTCACAAGCCGAAGAGGCGGCGAAGTTTTACACTTCCATCTTCGAAAATTCTAGGATCGGAAGAATCACTAGCTATGGAAATGAAGGAAATCAAATCCATGGAAAGACAATGGGTTCTGTGATGACCGTGGAATTTGAATTGGAAGGACAAACATTCGTAGCATTAAATGGCGGTCCGCAATTCAAATTCACAGAGGCAATATCATTTATCATCCATTGCGAGGATCAAAAAGAATTGGACTATTATTGGGGGAAACTCTCCGAAGCGGGAGATGAAAAGGCGCAAGTGTGCGGTTGGCTGAAAGATCAATTTGGCGTGTCATGGCAAATCATCCCAGAAAATCTAACCGAGATGGTAAACGACTCCAATCCTGAAAAATCGGAAAGAATGATGAAAGCGCTGCTCCAAATGAAGAAAATTGACATTAAAACTTTAAAGCAGGCGTATCATGGATAAGTTTCAATAAACACCTTTCTGGTAAGATGTTTATTTCAGAAGAGTGAACGATTTTGAAGTAGTTAACACCTAATTTCTCGGTACTTGTGAAATTGGGTTTTGATATTTACCAAAATAGAAAAGAAACAAAGGCTGATCTAGATGGTTTTTAAGGGAGAAATAAAATGATGGACAAAATATTTACAACAACACTTCAACGTGGCGATGAAATAATTGAAAGAAAAACCCGCTATGACTCTTTTGTTGTAGAACATACCTGTTTGCTGTTAAAAGCACAAAATCATCATGTCGTGCTTTTTCATGAAATCATGGATGCGTTCACGATGAAAGCGGGTCCTATAGAATTAAATATACCCACTGGAAGTTATACGATTGCTTATTATTGGAAAGACCGCCCTTATAATTTATACATTTGGAGAGATAATGAAGGTAATTATTTAGGTTCCTATTTTAATATTGTAAAAAATACATATA
Organism: Peribacillus sp. CSMR9; assembly: GCF_033141925.1. Taxonomy (NCBI): domain Bacteria; kingdom Bacillati; phylum Bacillota; class Bacilli; order Caryophanales; family Bacillaceae; genus Peribacillus; species Peribacillus sp. CSMR9. The sequence continues at coordinate 40,669 of NZ_JAOPHO010000010.1, read as the reverse complement.
TGGCTGATAAGTTGTTATCTTTTGAAGATTTGATCATTGATATCATGGTGCTTCCGGATGGGTCACATTTTATTTTGGACGAGGAAGAGTTACCTGTGCCCTTAGAGCAATTTGAAAGTGGTTCTGTTAAACAAGCCTTAAACTCTTTACTTGATTCCATTGATATCCTTCTTTCACAAACCATTTCAGAATCCGAGAAATCCTATAAACATAAAGACCTTCTACCATGGTTGAACAATACATGACAATGGTTTTTTATGAACTCCACAAAAGAGGTAGACCATGAACAAAAAGCCTGCTTCATTCAGTAGGCTTTTTGTTCCCCCTCACTCCCCATCGGCTTGTGCCGATATACTGTCAAGTTCATCGATATTCTTCGTTACCTTTGCACTGTATGAGTAGTCACCGTAGCAATATGGATATCGGAAATTCTCTTTGTCTCCGCCGCAATCATAGAGGGTGGGGTTTTTTTCGACCTGAAGCAGGGAGAACTTCTTCGCAAGCTCTTCAGTATGCTTGCCCCCTTTATTTGCAACGAAATCAATATAACCAATTCCCATGTTATAAGCTTGAATGATCGTAGCAAAATCCACGTCCTTTTCATTGCCATATTCATTGATCCTATTGAAATGTTTCACTCCATACTTAATGCTTTCCGTTGGATCTGTGATTGTATTCGGGTCAAGCCCCGCCGACTCAGATGCCTGCATTGGATCACCGCCCCGTCCTCGGCTTTCCTGCTGCATCAAGGCAATCAATGTCGAAGTATGCTCCTCAAGTCCGTATTTAGACAGCTCGTCGCGGAGAAGTGTACTATACTTTTTCACGTTCGCAAAAGAATCAAGCGAATTTACTGATGTGGAAACATTTTCGGAATATGGGCTTTTCATGATCTCCTTTATAAGCAAAAATGCAAAAATCAGGATGAAAATGACAAAAACATTCTTAGATCTCTTTCGTTTCTTCTTCACATTCTCTCTCCGTTATCACTAGGTTATATATTTATATCTTAACAAATAGTAAGAGTAATAACTATTTAGAATATCATTAAATGTTCAGGATAATGAAATTGGTATTCTATCTATAATCTCTGAACTTAGCCGCAAGAAATCCTAAAAGTACCTGAGTCACTTTAGTATATTTATTTGGACAATGAGACATCCTGATAGTTGGAGGTGTTATGTATGGATAAGAAGAATGATAAAGAAGAAATCCTTGACGACAAAAAGAAAAAATCCACGAACGACTTTGGAGCAGATCCAGATGAACAAGAGATGAATGGTCTGTATGGTATGTTGGAAACTGAATATGAAGATAAGCTTCACGATAAAGAAGAGTAACGATTGGTTTCTTTAATGTTTGTTAAGCGCCTTAATATGGCGTTTTTTTATGAGTTCCGTTACTATTCTAATGGTTCGTATTTCGTTTCTGATTTTTAAAATTTGAATTCATTTGGTCATAAAATAAAAGGATACGATTAAAAAGGGAGTGACCTAATACTGTCACTCCCTTTACACGTTTAGTATTGTGAAGATTGTCCGCCATCAATCGGAATGACAGCCCCGTTGATGAACTCCGATTCCCCTGATAATAGGAAGGCGACTAAACGGCCGACCTCTTCAGGTTTACCAAAGCGTTTCTTAGGATTCACACTGATGAAATCCGCCATTGCTTCTTCCCAATTTTCCCCGCCTATTTGCCTGAATGAACCTTCTACCATTGCCGTTAAGATAACTCCTGGTGCAATGGCATTTATGCTGATTCCATATTGACCATATTCTATGGCAGCTGTTTTCGTTAAGCCTGCAACAGCATGCTTACTCGCAACGTAAGCACTTTGGTTAAGCACAGCACGAATTCCACCTACGGAAGCCACGTTCACAACTGCCCCTGATCCTTGTTCTTTCATGATTGGCAGAATGTATTTCATACCATAGAACACACCATTGATATTGATGTCCGTCACTTTTTTGAAAACTTTGCTATCGTATTCAGCCATAGGGGCTTGTTTACCTTCGATACCCGCATTATTATAAAATGCATCGATTCTTCCATACTTGCTGACTGTGTGGTCTACATAGTTCTTTACTGCTTCTTCATCCGATACATCTGCAGTGACCAGAAGCACGTCCGATTTTGGTGCAATTTCCAAGATTAATTTTTTTGTCACTTCCAAAGATGCATCGTTTAAATCAACTAATGAAAGTTTAGCCCCTTCTTTAGCCAATTCCAATGCGGCTGCTTGTCCTAACCCTGATCCTGCCCCAGTAATGATTACAACTTTGTCATCGAATCGTTCGCTCATTTGTCAAAACTCCCTTTTTAAGTTATCTCGAAAATCCTTTGATTATAATTATCCTTTAAAGCTTAAGAATCCATCATCAACAGGGATGACTTGTCCATTAATGGCGTCCGCTTTTTCAGAGAACAAGAACGTTACAACTTCAGCAACTTTTTCTGGCTGAATCAATTTTTTCCTCATATGAAGTTGTGCCAAACTGTCCAGGAATTCTGGATCTTCACCAATGATCGGCGTTTCGATGAAACCTGGTGCAACGCCGACGACACGAATCCCATATTGCGCAAGTTCAATGGCACCGGATTTAGTCATGGCGATGACTGCAGCTTTTGCGGCATGGTAATTAAAGCTTCCAATTGAAACCAATGTCCCATATATAGAAGCGGTATTAACGATCGTTGCCCCAGTTACACCAAGCTCCACCATCTTCCTTGCTGCATAATACATGCCATAATATACGCCGTGTTGGTCAACATCAACGACTCTGTGGTATGATTCTGGATCCATTTCCAAAAATGGTTTTACTAGTCCAATTCCAGCGTTGTTGAATATGCCATTGATGGTGCCATGATTGGCAATTGCTGCTTCGACCATCGCTTCCACTTCTTCCGCTTTAGCTACGTCCACTTTCACAAAAGATGCCGTGCCTCCCTTTTGTTGAATAGATTCAGCCGTTTCCTTAGCGGCAACATCATTATAATCAGCCGCTACGACAATAGCTCCCTGTTCAGCTAATTTATATGCCGTTTCCTTACCAATTCCGCTGCCCGCTCCTGTAATTATTATGACTTTTCCTTTTAAACTCATCTATGGGTCCCCCTTTAATAAAGTTTTTTGCTTATCAGATTAAAATGGCCCCTCCGTCGATTACAAGTTCTTGACCCGTAATGTGGCTGGAAAGATCGGATACTAGATACATCATTAGATTTGCGATTTCCTGAGGCTCAGCATACCGGCCATCCGGAGTCGTTGCTTCCAACTGTTTTCTAGCCGTTTCTGCTGCCGCGGAATCACCTTGGCCAAATCCGCTTTCAATAGACCGCATCATAGCCGTGTTGACGACACCTGGGCAGACCGCATTCACCCTGACACAATGTGGAGCAACTTCGGCACCAGCTGTTTTCGTCATTCCAAGAACCGCATGTTTACTTGCGCCATACGCCACCATGTTTGGCGTTGCCAGTAAACCCGCTCCGGAAGCTGTATTCACGACTGCCCCGCTTTTTTGTTCAATCATATGGGGCAATACATGTTTTAAGCCCAAGAAAACGCCGCGTACATTTATTGACATTAATTGATCGAAAACCTCAGTAGGATAATCGATAAGAGGCATTATTTTGCCTTCCCACCCGGCATTATTCAAGAAAATATCGATTTTGCCATAGGAGCCTATCGTTTTTTGAACATAATTTTTAATGTCGTCTTCCTTTGTAACATCGGCCTTTACAAATTTCGCTTCGCCGCCGTTTTCTTTGATTTTATTTACCGTTAGCAGGCCAGCCTCTTCGGAAAGGTCTACAACAACCACTTTGGCTCCATTTTCTGAAAGTGTAATAGACGCTGCCCGGCCGATACCCCCGCCGCCGGTAACAATTGCTACTTTTTCTGTAAAATCGAATGCTTGCATAATATCCCCCCTTCTCCCTTTAATCTTGGTGATGATATTCTTGTTTGAATACGATTACATCATAACATTATTTTTGTCGATTGTCGACAATTTGGTTTTAGAGTCAAAGACTCTACATCACTCCACGACTCAAGGCTTCATGAATTTCATTTTTTGCTTTAACGAAATCATTTTCTAGAATGGCCTCAACGGACATTTTTAATCTGTAATGGAAGTTTTCCATCGTTTCCGTATTCCATTGACTTTGGGCAAAAACCATGAGAATATGACTGGCTTCTTCAAAAAATCTTGATAATGCTTTATTATTAGCGATTGAAAAAATATAGCGAAATATCTGTGTTGCCCTTTTTTGATACTCGATTACATTCCTATTTTCACACTCATCGGTTGCACTTTCCAAATGCCTTTGTAATGATTGCTTATTTTCTGCATGCCACTTCCCTTGGGAAAAATCAATGCCCATCTGGATCAACCCGATCGTAACATCATTATATTCAATGATTTCCTTTTGTGAAAATGGCTTGACGATCGTTCCCCGCCGCGGCATCCTCTCAACAATACCGTCGACCTGCAATAGATATAGGGCTTCCCGTACGGGTGCACGGCTAGTGTTCAATTCTTTGGAAATGTCTTCTTCGACGATTTTCTCTCCAGCTTCTATTTCACCTTCAATGATTTTTTTTAAAATGTGTTTAGCGATTTGTTGTGGTAAAGATTCTCCAAAATAAATGCCATCTGTCAAATTGGAAGAATTTCCAAACATCTTTCAGCACTCCTATACTTCTATAATTAATTTTAGTTCTTCTAGTATAACATAAGGATAGGAATTAACTTCCTTTATAAATCACATCCATTAAGGAAAGCACATATAAAGAGCCCGTTTAAAGAAAGGGCTCCATGAGGTACTTTTTTATTCGACTAGCCTCGGTTTCGCTGGATCGCAGTTTGGCTTTTCTGTGTTTGTCGATTCTGCCAGTTTCGTTAAATAATAACATTCTTCACGCCACATATGATCTGCCATTAATGGGGAAAACGTTCCAAGAGCCTGCGCACTAAGCTCAAGTTCCTCCAATTCAAGCAGAAAGTGCTGAAAGAGTTTCATTTCCAATTTGACGTCCGCATTCATTTTTTCCAATGCCGGGAATGTTGACAGATTTGTTCGTAAATATCCAGCCAATTCAACTGCTTTTAAATAATAATCATTAAAATGTTTTTTATATTGGTCACTTTTCTCTTTTAATCTTTTTTCAACATCGTCCATGTTGGATGATATTGCCCCTGCATGTCCTGCTGCATCTAACAGCCAAACCAAATGATGATGGAGTTCATGAAAAACCGGCGGCATTTGATTTGCATTGAAGTATTTCAATAATCTTAAATATTCTTCCAATTCGTTCACCATATGATTAATGAAAGTAGGTGAAAGATGTATTTTAATTTTCCCTACCAGATGTTCTTTTAAAAGGCTTAGCTTAAACTCCCGAAGTCTTAAAACCTCCTCTTCTGCCATGACAGTAAGTTGAGAAATCTCTTCAGAATTGGCTTTACCAAGGAGAGTATCAAATACTTGAATGAATTCTGAAGCAATTTCAATGTTTTCCACTTCAACCGGAGCTAAAGATTCATGGATGAATCTGGAATGGTCTCCTAAGATTTGCAGCCAAAATCGGTGCTCGAACCTTGCTGTTTTCTCCAAAAACTCGTTCATTTGCTCTCCCCCATATTTTAAAAGTATCGAAACTTCACTTATAATTTGTATTCCATGAACTACATACTTATTAATATAAATTGAATGAGGGCGAAATTTAAGTGGCATACACCAAGAAAATTAATGTTCTTCAATCCCAATTGATTCAAAAATCCCGTCTACTAAAGAAGGTGAGTTAGTCAAACGAGTGAAAAACCCCCCTTTTTTTTGCCTTCAGTTACCAAAAAGTGTTGTTATTCAAAATATTTTGAACCGTCTTTGCTTTATTTTAATTGGTTTTGAATCTAGATATACGCTGTTTATTGTAAAAACAAATGTAATTTTTATATTGAATTAATGGGTTTTATCGTGGTAAAATTTTCAAAATCATGGTTATTAGGAGGAAGGATTATTGTCAAATGAAATAAAGAATTACTTTGACTATCCAATGGTGAAAATTCCAGGGGGAGAAATAGAATTAAGAGACGATAGAATAAAAAGCAAATGGAAAGCTGATATAAGACCGTTTCTTCTTGCCCGGTATCCTGTAACTATAGATCTCTATAATGCTACTTCAAATAAACCACCTAATCCTATTGACGGAGTTCTAAAACCTGTTGTCGGTATTTCTTGGAATGATGCAATTTCTTTTTGCAATCTACTTTCACATAAAGCTGGACTTAGAGAGTGTTATTCTATAAGTAAAAATGGTGAAAACATAAATTGTGATTGGGAATCAGACGGTTATCGACTCCCTTCAGAAGCAGAGTGGCAATATGCATGTAAAGCGGGGACTACTGGATATAGATATGGAGAGATTGATAAGATTGCCTGGTATAACGGAAATTCAGGGGGCAAAATCCATGAAGTGGGAAGAAAGGAACCGAATTCATGGGGACTGCATGATATGTTAGGGAATGTTTGGGAGTGGTGTTGGGATTTATATGATGAACAAGTATACGGCGCTTATCGAATTTTCCGAGGAGGAAGCTGGGCTGAAGATGCCAGGGGTTGTGGAGCTTCATGTCGTCGTCGTAGCCATCCGACATTTTGCATAGACGACCTTGGATTTCGTCTTGCCCGGTCTTTATAACTTCTACAAAAACTGCTTTCACCGATATACAAAAAACGCTCCGTGAATTTTAAAGGCTCCTTAAACCTGTCTAATCTTTGTTATCCATTAATATGACAGCAGAAACCATCCTTATTTTGCCTCCAAAAGAAATCATGAACTTTGAATGTTCAATCGTTTAATGAAGGATTGACACACCCGAATGGTTGCAGATCTTCAAACAAATCGGAATGACATATCTATAAATCTTGAAGTCAAGTAGGGTTTATTTGAAAAGAACTTCCAGTTTTCAACATGAAAAACCCTGCCTCATCACTCTGAAAGTAAATGGCAGGGTTATGCAATCCAATTGTAAATCTCCAGAATATTCGTTGCAGTTTATACCTTCTCTGTTACTCCTGCGAATCGATTCAAGAATGAGAGTATTTTTCGATAGACGGCAATTTCATTTTCTTTTTTGGAAAATCCATGGCCTTCATCTTCTAGAAGCATATACTCGACATCTCTTCCTCTGTCTTTCAAAGCTCGAACGATTTGATCTGATTCCTCTTTTACGACACGGGGATCGTTTGCCCCTTGAATGACAAGCATTGGCTTTGTCATGGATTCTAAATAGGTGATAGGTGAATACTCGATTAATTTTTCCTTATCTTTTTCCGGATTTCCTACCCATTGATCCATAACCGGCTTCCAGTCTTCTGGAACGGAATTGATAAATGAGAAAAGGTTAGATGGTCCAAAAATATCGACAACTGCCTTAAAGTAATCCGCATGGCGTCCGTGTAGCAGAAGTGCCATATACCCTCCGAAGCTGCCACCCATCAATAAAATGTTACCTTTTTGTGCATGCCCTTGTTCAATCAGCCAATCAAGACCGGTTACATTATCAAGGCGTGGTCCATTTCCCCAATCACCTTCTACCATTTTCATGAATTCCAAACCATAGCCAGTAGAACCGCGGAAGTTTGGCGCAAAAATACTGTAACCATGATTCAGAAAAAATTGAAAGGAAGCCCTGAAGAATTTCCGTTCGGCCGCCTGAGGTCCTCCATGAGGCCAAAAAATGATTTCACCATTATCATTTTCCTTGCTTGCCCTAAAAAATAACGATTCGATCTCCAGGCCATCATAGGAAGGGTATGTAATGATGTCCGGTTCAACTAATTCGTTAGAATCGACGCCAGGGACAGTATATTTGGTTAATGATACCCAATTTTCACCGGATTTTTTATAAATATTATGTGGCTTGGTTGCGCTCATGCCCAATAAATAAAGCGTGCCTGATGCAGCAACCTCAAGTTTTCCGATGACGCTGCACGGGACATTGATATTTCTCCAATTTTCATTTTGCAGATTGAATTCATATAATTGATCCTCTGCACCCTTTTGACTGGTTATATATAATAATTGGTTCTCTTTACTATATTTCATGGCACTAAAACTCTCATTATACAATTCTTTAACTTTACTGAATCGGTTTGTTTCAAGGTTGTATGAAGCCAAATAAGTAAAGTCCGAATCATAATCAGTCAATAAATATATCATCGAATCTGAAACAAAAGCACCATCATTCACTGTGTGTTGTTTCTCAGTAGGCGGCGTAAGCAGGATATTTTCGTTCCCCCTTTTTGCATAGAGAAGGGTATTTGTATTAGCAAAGTCTTTATAGTAAAGTAGGGCTTCTTCATCAGGGCTAAAGCCAAACAGATAGGTCGCTGCATCCTTCCCCTCCAGGACCAGTGTTTCCTGTCCTGATTCTAAATCTAAACAATAGGAATTTAGATAGGAAGGGTTTCCTCTTGATGTTGTGTAAAAGAGCTTTTTACTGTCATTGGATAAAATCGGCATGAAATTACGTGTGTTTTCATGATGGACGATTTCCTTCATTGTCCCGCCTTTTAAGGGAATTCCATAAAACTGGGTATTTTCATTGCCGTCTTGATCGAAACCAGCAATTATAAACCGGCTCTGTTTATCAAATACCAGCTCTTGACAGCTTTGATCAATGGATGTAAGCGGATAAGGAAAGCAGTTTGGCAGATCCATTCCCCATAAATTATACTTGCCACTCAAATTCGTACTGAACACCAGTTGTTTCTCATCCGGACTAACTGCAAAATCAGCAATGGAAAAAGTTCGTAAATATTGCTCAACATCAGGTTTGGGAAAAGTGATCATCATTTGCAACCCCTTATATTATAATATAATGAAAAGTCTGTAATTAATTATACCATATTTTACCTTATTGATATATGTAATTCGAAAACCTAAGGTAGTAGCCAATTCAAGTTATTTTGTTGAAAAAAAAACACAGCTGTGATCATTGCTAATTCTAACGCTTGAAAAATCTTGTTTTAAATCCGAAAAAGCCTAAGAGCTCGGTGCTCTTAGGCTTTTCTAAAATTAATCGATATATCTTCTTGCTCCGGCATATTCCTCTCCGTATCCCGATGTTTTTATTTCATCTATCCTTACATGTGTAGAGCTGTTTGGAGAATGAATCATTTTCCCGTCACCAATATACATTCCAACATGATGCACCTTACCTTTTCCTTTATCATAGGCAAAAAATAGTAAATCGCCTTGTTGAAGATTTTCCTGTTCCACCTTTTTACCATGAAGCGCCTGAATGGAAGAGTCCCTTGGGATCGTTATTCCGTTAGCATGGTACATGGTATAGGTAAAGCCAGAGCAGTCAAATCCAAAACCGGACATTCCAGCCCATAGGTAAGGAAGTCCTAAAAAATCTTTTCCTGATTCTACAATGTCCTTACCGGTTGGAACTGGAATTTGACTTTCGTCTTGATAAACGGACACGTCATTCGTTTCTATCCATTTTGTTCCATTACTTGGTGTCATCACCTTCACTTTATCTTTTTTCACCTGTAATAGCGGAAGGCGTGTATCGAAGCTGACCTCCATGAATTTTGACCGATGTTTCGAATCCGAATAAAGCCAAGTCTTTGGAGCAGTTACAAGGGCAAACCCTCTATTAAACTGCTTCTCTAAGGATTTTCCTGATTTCAATTGCCCTTTTGGCATCCATCCAGGATAACCTGCATCATTACGGGGTGTCAGCTGATTGGCAACAGCAACTTTCACCCATTCACCCCGCTCTTCAAGAATGGTCACTTTAGAACCATATAATGCTTGGGTTTCCAGGTTACCCACAAGCCACAGTTTGTCTTCATAATTCATGGAGCGTATCCATGCATTCAAATCGACGGGATTCGATGCAGAAGGGGCATCGATGTCCCTTAATAATCCCGGCTCCGTCCAAAGAGTGGCCACAGCTACATCTACATAGGCAATTCTCTCCTTCTCTCTTGAACTAGCTTCATTGGGACTGAATACTAAAATACCGATAGTAAATAAAGATATCACTACAACTGTTAACCTTTTCAAAATAATCACCCTTTCGAAATAGTTTTTATTGAGTAAATGAGGATTTCCTCTTGACTCCTAGTCCAGGTTTCTCGGAAATGAGAAGTTGATCTTTCGCAAATTGAATGCCCTCAAAAGGTTCATCCTTAATCCATAATGGTGCATCTAAATCAATCTTCGTTATATTTGGATGGGCGGTTGCTAGATGACCCGCGGCTGCTACGCTCACGGATGATTCCATCATACTGCCGATCATGCATTCCACCCCGGCTGCTTCTGCCAAATCCGCGATTTGAAGTGCGCGTCGGATGCCTCCTGTTTTCATTAATTTAATATTAAGGAAATCAACAGCATGTTCATTCAGGAGCCTCATGGCATCACGAGGGGAAAACAAACTTTCATCGGCCATGATGGGCACTTGGACGCACCTCTTTATTTCTTTTAAACCTTCGATATCATGGGCTTGCACAGGTTGCTCCACCAAATCAACGTTCAGCTTCCTTTCCTCGAATTCATGAATGATTGAAATTGCTTGTTTTGTTGTCCACCCTTGATTTGCGTCAATCCTGATAATAACTTGATCGCCAACAGCAGCACGAATGCAGGCAACCCGCTCTACGTCACTCTTCCAGTCTTTCCCCAGCTTTATCTTCATTGTTGAGAATCCGCAATCGATGAGGGACAATGCCGCCTTTGCCATTACTTCGGGTTCATCAACGCTGATTGTCATATCATTTTTCAGGACATTTGATTTACCACCCAGATATTGATATAAAGGGAGCCGCCATCGTTTGCTGACTGCGTCATATAAGGCGATTTCAACAGCAGCTTTTGCACTTGTGTTTCCTACACAGGATAATTGGATTAGCTGAGACAATGCGTTGATATTCTCGATGTCGCGGCCAATTAGATGTGGCGTGATCACTTCTTCAATGATGGTCATGATTCCATTTGCAGAATCACCTGTTATGGCAACTGTAGGGGCTGCAGCCCCCAAACCTTCCGTTCCATCTTCCAACTTCACCGAAACCATGATATTTTCAATTTCCATTGCTGTACGTAATGCAGTTTTGAATGGCTTGACAAGCGGCAAGGTTTCCACTGATACTTGTAAACTTTCAATCTTCATATTAACAACCCTTCCTTAAAAGCTTGAGAGTATATATGATGTTAGAATTCCAAAATAGGTACCCAGAAGACTGCCGAGTACAGCCATCAAAATCCCGACCGGTATTAGTGCACGGTTGAATGCACCTGCCAATATAGGGGCTGATGCCACACCCCCTATATTGGCCAATGAGGCAACTCCCATTGTAAATAGATCCAACTTAAAGATTTTGGCCAAAATGACCATGATCAATCCATGAAAGAATAGAATCATAAATCCGGATAAAATATACACAGGTGCTTGAAACAGCTGTGAAAAATCGGCATGGGAAGCAATTAAACCAATGACTATATAAAGCATGACTTTTGAAATTTCCATGGAACCGGCAATACGTCCAACCTTTGTGACTGCCAGAATTAAACCGACGGTCGAAGCGATGATGATCGTCCAAGTCGTTCCATTCACAGCGGCACCCAGTACTGGCAGGCTTTCCCCAATTTTGGTTGCCCCTGCTGATACAATTAAAGCAAGTGCCAAGAAACCAATCAATTCCACGAATCCAAATTCCGTCTTGGCGGTTTCCCCTGCTTCAAGCTCGGATGTCATTTGATCAATGAAAGATGTATCCGCTTTCGTCCAAATATTGAATTTTCCTGCAAGAGGCACCAGCCAAAACAAGAACATGACCCAAATGGAATAATTGATTGTATCCATGATTAACGCATAGCCAAAAATATTTTCAGGTACATCGAGTATGCCTTGCAAGATCACCATATTGGCAGATCCCCCAGTCCAGCTTGCGCTTAAAGCAGAAAATGCCTTCCATGTTCCTTCCGCATAAAAACCATTCATTAAAACGTAAGTAAGAGTGAACCCGCCGATGATACTGAATGAAGCGGCAAAAAAAGTTAAAAGCATCTTTGGTCCAAGTCTGATTATTTTTCGCATATCGCATTGCAAAAGCATGAGCATCAACATGGCGGGCAGCAGGAGGCCACGTATGGTGCTATATGCACTTTCGACTGATTCACTATCTGAAAATACCCCAAATGTTTTCATCAGAGCAGCTCCAATATAAATAAGGACAATACCAGGAACATACTTGAAGAACTTTCCTCCTATCTTTTTTTCCGCTACCGCAATCACGGCAGTAAATGCCAATAAAAAACAGACAAACATCACACCATCTTGAATCATTTCCCATACCTCCTTATATTTAAGGAATTCTGTTAAACTAAAATGTCATTTTCATCTTCGGTAAAAAGACAATAAGCAGAAGAAATCAAATTCGACAGTGAAGCCTAACGAAGCCCTACATAAAAAAATCCAGCTGCCAAAGAGCGCCTACACACTCTTTAACAGCTGGATTTCAATTGCGAATAACAAATGAAGCAGCTATAACTTATAAAGTTGATGATATTTAATGCTCGCATTTCTTAGAGCGACGGCCAGTGCTTTCTGAGATGACCCAAAGTAACGTTTCTCAATTTCTTTCTCCAATTCATCGGGTCGAAGAATGGATTTGCCCACTAACATGGATTGAATGAACCTTGATGTAAGCGATATCGTTGTCGAGCATTCCACATCCACTATTTCATGTGTATCACTATCAATGACGAACCCGATAAAAAAGCAGTTGAATTGCTGTGTAATAGGGTTATTAGAAGCTGCCTTCGATTCGCCGACTATATATACTGTATTCTGATGAAACATACTTTTGTGCCTCCTGCCATTACAGACATCGTAACAGGTATAAATAGGGTGTCTATCTATATTATTACAATATGAAATGGTTACATATATTCTATTATATGCAATATGCATTTGACAATATATTTCGTATATTAAGTTAATTCTCGATTCCTCCGGCCAGAGAATAGATAAGTTCTATAACTAATACGCCAATCAAACTGAAGAATCACGAAGAATAACCAGGTATTGTTAAAGAACTCGTTTCAGGGGTCATTTTTTGACCTACCACCGCACTTTATTGGACCTTCATTCGGACGACAATGGTTCGGGATCAAACACATCATTTCAGCCCTTCGTATGGTTCATACTTCGCATACATATCTTTTCTGCGATTACGATCATTGAAAGTGGTTGCTGCACCACTTTTTCGATTCTCATAAAGTTCGTCCATATCGACCGTACCGGTAATAATGGTATGTTCATTCATTTCAGCCTCAACTACTATACCATTTGCTGGCCAAGCACTGTCACAGGGGCTAAGTATACTGGCACGACCGTATCCGTCCGGCAGGGGTGCCCCTGGTTCACCAACTGTGGGGCAATGAACAAAATATACCTGATTCTCGATTGCACGTGCATGTGCACAATGGCGAACTCGCCAAAAACCAGCCTCTGTAAACGTGTATGATGGACAAAAAATGATGTCGGCCCCGTTCACTGATAATATTCTTGAAATTTCAGGTATCTCCGCTTCATAACATATTGCTATTCCAATCTTAACCGGACCAATGGAATAAACCTCCAGATCATCGCCTTCAGAGGTACACCAATTTGCTTCAGCAGGAAAGATATGAGTTTTTTTATGCTCAACGTATGATCCGTTTCTATCAAAAATGTATGCAATATTGAAGTATTCATTATCGCGGCGTTCCAGATGCGTGCCCGCAATAATGATCTGCTTTCTTTTTCTTGAAATTGACCTGAAAAGTTCTTTATATTGATTGGTATATTCATCAATCCTCATAACGGATGAAGCTTCCTGTATTCCAAAGGTCGCTGATAACCCGATAGTTAACAATTCAGGAAAAATGATATAATCCGAGTCTTCGGGAACTTGGTTGATCAATTCTTCCACCTGTTTCTGAAATTCATTGAAAGTTGACACATTTTCAACACGGAATTGGCAAGCCGTTATGTTAATTTTCACAAAATCCCTCCCAAATCATGCCCTACCAGTTCATCCTGTCAGTAATCCCCATGGAAAACTTGATTAAACGCAATCAGGATATCTTATTCAAATCATTCATTTCATTCTCTTGCATAGCGATATGTTTAGTCAGTGCACTTACAATGAATGTTACTAGTATATTAATTAACAAAGCTATGACACCTGTACTGATATCATTAATTACATGCGGTATACCCGGCAGGAATGTCGCAACCTTAACATCTGCAATTGTCGCATATAAAACGATTAGGACGCCTGCCAAGATTCCTGTCATCGCACCATACTTATTAATTATATTATTTTTTGGTAAACTGCAAAACAAGGCAGGTGCCAGTTGGGTTATTAAACTATATGACATGATATTCAAGATGGCCAAAGCCTCGCCGCCTGTTACCGTAACAATTAAAGCGATTATTGAGATACCAATAATAATTAATCTTGAGACGATTAATTGATGTGTTTCACTCGCAGAAGGTACCAGAACTTTGAAAAAGCTATTTGTCAGACCTACCGATGCAGCCATTAGCATGACTGAAGCCGGTACAAGGGCAGTCAATAAACCTGCAGCTCCGATAAACCCTATCACCCATGGATCGAATGTTTGAATCGCCAGCCTTAACAGTGATAGATCTCCATCTGCTCCTTGTAAGCCCGGGATTTCCATGATAGCTGCATATCCTATGAAAAAGACGAAAAGCAGTAACAGTGTGTATAAGGGTAAAGCAATGGCATTTTTGCGAAGGGTTCTTTCACCATTCGACGATAAAACAACCATGAAAGTTTGTGGCAGTAAATAAAATCCCAGTGCATTCAGCAAAACGGTGGACACAAACCAGGACTGACTCAATCCGTGATCCGCCAAAACTAACATTTCCGGTTTTGCCGCTTGGACTGTCTCGAACATTGGCTGTATGCCCCCGAAGTAATGAAATGGGATGTAAATCCCCAAAAAGATAACGACAACCAAAATCATGAAATCTTTTAGTATGGCTGTCCATGCTGACCCATGAATGCCTGAAATCATTACATAAGTAGTTACGACTACAGCACCGATCACACTTGCAGCAACTGGTGAAATCGCTCCATAAGATGCTTCTGAAACAATGATGCCTAATCCTTTGAGCTGTATGACTATGTACGGAACGAGAGCTAGGCTTCCCAATACGGCCACGATCATCCCCATTGATCGGCTCTTGTATTTAGATGCAAAATATTCCGGCTGAGAGATAATGGAATGACGTTTGGAGTATCTCCATATTTTAGGAACAAGCCAATACGATAGGACGTAGGCTAAGAATATATAGGCGGGAACATAATAAGCAGCCGCACCTTTTGAGTAAGCCCACCCACTTCCGCCTAGAAATGTGAAAGTTGTATAAATTTCACCTGCTATCAGCAGAAAAATGAAGAATGTACCGAAGCCCCTGCCCCCTACGGCAAATTGCTCCATATCCATATCCTTCCCTTTTCTTGCTTTGATCCCTAAATAAAGTGCGAGCACCAAGAAGATGGAAATGATGAGTAATGAGATATTCATTCAGGATCACTCCCTTTATTATCAGGATCGAACTTATAGACAATCATTAAAATTACTGAAGCCATCACCATCCAAAATGCAACCCAAAATAACAAAAAAGGCATTCCCAATATGTACGGTTCTATTTTATTTGCATAGGGCAATAAACCCAAGAACCCTATGAATGGAACAAAAAGCAATAGCTTAATAGCATTCAAATTATACCCTCCCCTTGTTAGGTTCTTAACATGGAATCACCATCAGTCAAGTCGACTTACATACAAAACTGATGGTTTGATAGCATAAACGTTAGTTACGGATATTTCCTTCTTTCAACAAAACATATATTCGCCTTAATTGGACTGGATGGCAAGGACCGTTTCCAATATTACATTGACGCCTTTTTCACAATCTTCCCAAGTAGTAAGTTCCTCTTCACAATGGCTTTTTCCGTTGATGCTTGGGACGAAAACCATGGCAGTAGGTATATAACTGGCTATAAACTGTGCATCATGTCCTGCACCGCTTACCATTCTTTTATATGGTAGTCCTAATGAATTGCTCGATTGCTCGAGCAAATTGCAAATGGATTTGTCGAACCACACGGTATCCCTATCCCACAATTTTTTCGCTTGGATGTCGCAGCCGCCTTCTGAACCTCTAGTTGTAAGGCCTTTTATGACTTCCTCCACCTTTTCGATGACTTTGGAATCCTTATGTCTCGCTTCAAGCGAAAAAACCACTTTATTAGGGATGACCGTATGGATATTCGGAAACACATTCACCCTTCCCATCGTAAAAACCAAATCGTCATCAAGCATGCCTAGCTTCTGACGGGCCTCCATAATCAAGCTATTCGCGGTAAAGAAAGCATCTTTTCTCATATTCATCGGGGTGGTTCCTGCATGATCGGATTCTCCTGTAATTTCGATCTCATAGCAAACCATACCAAGGACACATTCAACGACACCGATCGTTAGTGATTCCCGTTCAAGAATGGGCCCTTGTTCAATATGCAACTCTAGAAATGCAGTCGCTTCTTTTAAACGAGACTCTTGATCCCCTGCATATCCAATGGCACTCAAGGCACTTTCGAAAGTGGTTCCTTCACTATCCGTTTTTTGCAGCATGACGGATTTTTCGAATTTACCCGAAAGAACTCCCGAAGACATCATGGAAGGTTCGAATCTGGCTCCCTCTTCGTTCGTAAAATTGACGATCATTACCGGAATTTTAGGCTGGATATTGTTTTCGACCAGAGTACGCACGACTTCCAAGCCGGCAGCTACACCCAAGATACCATCAAACCGCCCGCCCTTTTTTACGGTATCCATATGTGACCCCATTACAATAGGTGGTTTGTTTTCAAGTCCCGCTAAAGTCGCGTAAATATTCCCCATGTCATCAACCTTAATGGTCATCCCCAATTCTTTACAACAAGAGCAAAAGTAATCACGGACTAATCGATCTTCCTCGGACAGGGATAACCGTGTGACTCCGTTGTTTTCTGTCCGTCCAAAATCCGCAAATTTCTCGAGCGTATGACTCAGTCTCTCACCATTAATTAATAATTTTTGCTTTTTCATTATGAATATCCCCCTTTTAGATAACCTGCTAAATTCTACATAGGCTTAAGCAACAAATTGAAGTTTAAGGTCTTTGTCGTTTAATAGTTCCTATAGATTATATTTCCACCAATGTTTCCCTATGATAGAGAATCTCTCCGTTTAGAATCGTTGATTCAACTTTTAAATCCTTGATATTTTGAGGATCTACTTTCAATATACTATCATTCAATACTACTAGATCGGCCAGCTTCCCTACCTCTATGCTGCCTTTGACATCCTCATCGAAACTCGCAAAGGCGCCATTCCATGTGTATAGTTTAATGGCTTCCATTACGCTAATCGATTGAACCGTACCTATTTTCATACCGGACCTGCTTCTTCTATTAACTGCAACATGTATGCCTAATAAAGGGTCGTGATCAGTAACGGGAGCATCAGATCCACCTGCGGCCAAGATGCCATTATCAATATAATCACGGGCGGCGTACATGCGGTTGACCCTATTACCGTAGTGTTCGATATATATATCACCGAATTCATAAGGAAATGGGGGGTTGGGGATTGGGATGATTCCAAGTTCTTTCATCCTCTGTTGTAAATCTGGCGCAGATATTCCAGCATGCTCAATCCTATGTCTATGATCTTTTCTTGGAGTTTCATTCAAAGCCTTTTCCACACAATTTAAATACATTTCTATCGCCCTGTCACCTTGGGCGTGTACTGTGATCTGATAGCCTTTTTTATGTGCCTGACCTAATACTTGATAGATTTCTTCTTCTTTATAATAAAGAATGCCAAAATTGCCAGGATCACTCGAATAGGGCTCACGGGTAGCGATCGTCGGACCGGTGCTGCTGCCATCCGTAAACAATTTAGCCGGTCCAATTTTAAATCTTTCGTCCCCAGTTCCGGTTACGATTCCAGAAGATACCACTTTGTTTACAAATTCATGCGAATTATTCAATGAACCTACCATCGCATAGATGCGGACACGTATATCATTACTTTTAATGGCTTGCTGCATTAAACGGAAACTTTCAGGACCATAAGCACCAGCTTCATGAATGCTAGTTATGCCTGCGGCAATGAAATGCTCCGACGCAATTTTCACTGCTTTCAACAGTTCACTTTCTGAATAGCTTGCAATGTCGGCCATTATCATATTTGCTGTTTCAATTAGTTTGCCTGTATTCCTCCCTGCCTTATCCTTTTCAATAATCCCGCCTTTTGGATTCTCTGAGTTTTCATCAATTCGGGCAAGTTCTAACGCCCGGCTGTTCACAACACTTATATGGCTGCATGTACGGGTTACCATAATGGGATGGTCTGTTGAAATGGCATCCAACTCTGCAATTGTTGGATACCGTTTTTCTTTCATAGCGGTTTCATTGAAGCCCCAGGCGCGGATCCATTCACCTTTAGGGATTGTCGAAGCTTTCTTCTTCAGATCGATTAACAAATCTTTTACAGATTCTATATGTTCAGCTTTACAACTTACTGCCAACTGGTTGACACCGTACAATATAAGGTGGATATGAGAATCTATAAACCCAGGCAGTAATGACTTTCCCTGCAAGTCAATCACATTTGTTTCTTCTCCGATAAAAACCTTCATTTCCTGATTCGTTCCGACTGCCGAGATGCGATTTCCTTTAACTGCCAAGGCTTCTGCGATTGAATTTTTTTGATCAACTGTTATGACCTCGCCGTTTATGAATACGATATCAGCCTTCAAACACTCACCACTTCCTTTTCTTTTGTTGTCCATATCCTGACTTATTGAAATATTCTGTTTTTAGTAGATTCATTATATCTACACCAGTTTGTGAATTCATTAGACAAATAGTCAAAAATTTTATCGTTTTTTTACACCTTTCATATGATTATGTCTTATCTTTGTATGATTCATTGATAAAAGTCTCCTATTTATCTAGCCTTAGAAATGGATGAATACAAATATTCCTTAGGAGACTTATACGAAACAAAAAAAAGATAGGTACAGCAGTTGATATGCTTACCTATCCCTTTCATTCCGTTTTTCAGTTGTATGACAATCATTTCAATCTCCCTATAATTCCAATGGTCAAATACTGTTTATTTGCATTAAAATCCCAAGGCCAATACCGAAGGGATAATTCACTTTTACCCACTTTTTCAATAAAAGATTTTATCCCAATCAATGCTGCCCCATACCCCACGTTTGAAGCTAAGACAAATATGGCACCAAGCCCTTCATTAATGGTATCCATATACTCAGGTTCGATTTTTAAGATATCAGTCCATGTAATATAGAATCCATTTTCCTTGATACATTTAGAAATAGAGTGATTCAACGTTCGTACTATCTCATCCCTTAGATCTAAAAGTCCATTCTTTATCTCTTCTGCGTCTTTATTTTGATATTGGTTTGAGTAATCAGAAAGCAGTTCCTTGGCCCAATTATAAAAAAGTTGAGTATAAATGGCGGAAGTTGCTATAACATCAAAACCATTATAATGATTGGCAAAAATACTTTCAGAAAGCTGACCTAACCGATTCTCGGCATCCTTTACATACTGAATAATTTCCTCTGCCTTTTCACCACGATCCAGCATGGAAGATAGGTGGTGATCAAAATCCATTTTATCGAGGCCTGTAACATCGATTTCAACAAGCTGAATTTTTTTTCGAGTATGTTCAGGCAAATTCTCTATACCCTTTTCCATACTTTCCATATCAATATCGAATAAATATATGGAATTGCATTTAGCTGCTAGATAATCGATATCCAAATCATCGCAATTCCCTGCACCAACGATAGCCATTTTATCAACAATCTCTTTTTTCGAAAAAACGGCATCGAATAACCCTGTAACTTGTGAACGATGCTGTTTCCACCTCATCTTTCTGAATTCATCTCGGTTATGATTCATTTCTCTTTGAAAGGTTTCCAAATAAATCTCTCCCTTTAGGGTACTATCCATATAAATATTGTAACAAAGTATCCCGATATGTGAATCCCAAATAATTTTAGATTTCACAGCTAAAAAAGAGGCACTCCTTAAATTCAATTGAATATAAGCAGAGATAACGGGAGGGTGTTCCTTGAGCAAAACAAGAAAGATTTCACTGACTTTATTATCTATTTTCTTACTCAATATGGCCGTGTCGTAATACTTGTGTTTTCAATCACAAAGAGTATGAAAGCAGATCCTGATGAAAAAAAGGTTAGAATTCAAGCTGAACGGTATTTAGTGAAAAACAATATATGATGTCCTATATGATAATATGGGCAATTGGAACTATTTTTAATGTGCAACTAAAGTGAAACATAAAAAATATGGTACTCAATTTTTAGTTTACTTTAATGATGAAACAGGGGAAATGGAAGATACCTTCTTATCTGAAAAATAGCAAGATGATGCTGAAAAAGAGATAAGGCCTTATATTGAAAATGAACTGGGGGACATTTTGATATCCAAGGATGGGAGATATTGCAGAAAGTGATGATTGGGAAGAGATTCAACAAGGAATAGGCAATTCGAATCAATTAGTCTTGGTCTTTGATGAGGGGATCGGGAATGAATTGAAGATTGATCCGAATAAACCAGCAAGCTATAAAGATTATGACGTTGTCCCAACCATTCGGATCACCCTTTCACGTAAGAAACAGTATGCAGATGAAGACCGCTTTACTGAAATTATCGCTGCACTAAAAAAAGATGCATGGATTAAACACGGAAATATGATTGTAGAATATAGCATTAGCAATGGTGTTCCTCTGGAAGATGAGGAATGGAGTCAATCATTTTAAAGGCACTCATATTTTTTAACAAAGCGATATGAGCAGTAATCATAGCCTGCCGCTACTTTACCTTTTTTGTTTTCCGGCAGCAAACCCTTATGATCCAATATGAATTCGGGGCTACAGTTCCCACTTTCTCCAACAAATTTTCCTATCTTTTGGTCGGAAATATCTTTGATTTTTCCGCTCGTCGTTTTTTCATGATATTTGCAACTAGTACAAAAAACATACTGAGGATGAACAATCCAAGATACATAGATTATGCCGACATGCTGGACTATAGATTATTATATTTCGTTTCTCACAGTTAACCTCAGTTTGGCAAACAGCTCTTGGTTTTTGGTCAGAAACAATACTATTCAATATGAAAACGAAAAACCCTTCCATGATTTGTATTGCGGCTGCTCCATTTACTGAATAATTTACCTAATAAAAATATTCAATATTTTCGACAGAGTCCTTAACGGGAGATTTTAATCGGGCGAGTTCCCCCTCTCATCAGAAGTATTAACAGAGTGTAGATTTTACAGGTATTCAACCCACTTTTTCAAATTAATTCATATACCCTACACGGTAATGGTTTTATACACTTCACCACTCAAAAATAGGAATTTCAACCCAGAGATTTCACCCTTTTCTTAATCGTATAAATATTCAAAAAAATGTCGAGTTGAGTCATCAAGCCTTTTACCCTTATACTAGGGAAGAAAAATCGAAGGAGGAGAATTATACATGAAGAAAGAAATTTCAATAATTGGTGTTCCAATGGATCTTGGTCAAACTAGAAGAGGAGTGGATATGGGACCTAGTGCCATTAGATATGCAGGATTGAGTGAAAGACTTGAAAACATTGGCTATACTGTCCGTGATGAAGGTGATATTATAGTAGAGATAAAAGAAAGAGCACAAAGTGATAGCGACACAAATTTAAAGAATCTACAAGATGTTGCAGAAGGTAATGAAAAATTAAGTCAAAAAGTGGATGAAGTCATCCAATCAAATAGGTTTCCTTTAGTATTGGGGGGAGATCACAGTATAGCAATCGGCACATTATCCGGTTTAGCGAAGCATTCTGAAAATTTAGGGGTAATTTGGTATGATGCGCATGGCGATTTAAACACAGCCGAAACTTCCCCATCAGGAAATATCCATGGTATGTCCCTTGCAGTAAGTTTAGGCCTTGGCCACCCTGCACTGACTAACATTGGCGGCTATTCCCCAAAAGTCAAACCAGAGAATATTGTCATTATTGGCGCCCGTTCTTTAGATCAAGGTGAGAAAGAACTAATCAGGGAAAAAGGTATTAAAGTCTATACTATGCATGAGATTGATAGAATGGGTATGACAAAAGTGATGGAAGAATCGATTGCCTATCTGAAAGAACGTACGGATCTTGTACATTTATCCCTTGACCTTGATGGTCTTGATCCAGATGATGCACCAGGGGTCGGAACGCCTGTAATGGGAGGCATTAGTTACCGTGAGAGCCATCTTGCCATGGAAATGCTAGCTGAAGCTAATATCATTACATCTGCAGAGTTTGTAGAGATAAATCCAATATTGGACGAGCATAATAAAACGGCTGAAGTTGCTGTAGCATTAATGGGCTCATTACTTGGAGAAAAACTGCTTTATGGAGCGGAAGACCACCTTATCACTTCAGGTTTACTGGTAGATGTAAAATAGATCGAACTCTATTGAGATGACAGTTATTGATAGAAATAGAGAGAGAGTTCACTAATGGATGCTTCATTGGAAATATCTCATCAGGGTGCTTCTCTCCCCATTTGCGGATGATCGACATGTTCAATTCACACCCTGGTTTCCTGACGCTTGGCTTCCTTTTCTTTATTAAGCGGCGCTATCGAAATTTATTCTGCATAGATGCCTATGTTCATTGTCACATCTTTCGTAAATGCAGAAGTAATCTCTTTTCCGAGGGAATTCGACATCTCCTAAGATTCAAAATCGAAGCTTTTAGACTTGTGATTGAACACAAATTCCTAATAACGTCCCAACATAAATGAAACCGTTTGCACCCATCAGGTAAAGGAGTCTTTCAATGAAAACAGCAGATAATCAACCAAATGAATTAAAACGGAGCATGAAAGCTAGACATTTATTTATGATTTCAATAGGGGGATGTATTGGTACCGGCTTTTTCCTTGGTTCAGGCTATACCATTCATGAAGCAGGGGCCATCGGTGCTATCCTCTCTTACATAGTTGGCGGCTTCATCATGTATTTAACGATGCTTTGTCTAGGTGAACTATCGGTTGCCATGCCTGTTTCGGGATCGTTTCAGACATATGCGACAAAATTCATCGGTCCTGGAACCGGCTTTGCCATTGGATGGCTTTACTGGTTAGGTTGGGCCGTTACAGTTGCCTTAGAGTTTCTGGCGGCAGGACAGCTTATGCAAAGATGGTTTCCTGGATCACCCGTTTGGATGTGGTGTGCAATCTTTGCTTTTCTCATATTTTTACTAAACGCCTTATCAGCAAAGGCATTTGGAGAATCGGAATTTGTTTTTTCCAGCATAAAAGTATTGGCCATCATTTTGTTCATCATAGTTGGCAGTGCTGCTATGTTTGGCATCATTGATATGAAAGGTGGACAAGAAGCTCCATTTTTCTCCAACTTTTTAAGTGAAGGTCTCTTTCCCAATGGGATATCGGCCCTGCTTATCACAATGATTACAGTGAACTTTTCATTCCAGGGCACAGAATTAATCGGAATTGCCGCTGGAGAAAGTGAAAACCCAGAAAAGGTCATACCTAAATCCATCAAACAAACCGTTTGGCGAACCCTTTTCTTCTTTGTTCTTTCTGTCTCTGTACTCTCAGCGATGATTCCAAGGGAAAAAGCCGGAATCGTTGAAAGTCCATTCGTTGTTGTTCTAGATAGTATCGGAGTTCCGTATGCCGCTGACATCATGAACTTCATCATTCTTACAGCACTATTGTCAGTTGCGAACTCCGGCCTTTATGCTGCGACTCGTATGCTCTACTCGCTCTCTAGGGAAGGAATGGCAAGTCCGAAGCTCGGTATGGTAAATAAGAGAGGGATTCCGCTTAATGCCTTACTTATCACCCTGGCAGTTGCCGGTTTGTCTTTACTTTCAAGTGTAGTAGCGGCAAAAACAGTGTTTGTCTTTCTTCTCTCCCTTGCAGGATTAGGAGCACAAATTGGGTGGATCGCCATAGCGGCTTGCCTTCTTGCTTTTAGAAGATCATATACCCGCCAAGGCGGAAAGGTAGAAAATCTGAAATTCAAAGTACCGCTATACCCAGTCATCCCCATTCTTGCTTTAATAGCAAACTGCATAGTCATGATCAGTCTAGCGTTTGTTCCTGAGCAGCGAATGGCCCTTTATTGCGGGGGAACATTCTTCATTGGTTGTTATGCGGTTTATCACTTTAAGGTAAAGCAAAACAAGAAAGCAGAAACTCCTAAGCAGGAAGTTCAATTAAATGCCGGTAAAAAGATGGTCATTTAATCTTATCCGGATGGCTGTGGAAAAGAGTATAGTGATGGAAAGCGATCTTGATTCCGATAAAATCAGTATAAAGAAAAAATACCCTGGATGGTTTCATACCCAGGGTATTTTTTATACTTAACCACAATTAATTGGAAGTTACATTTCAGTTTGCCTCCTGGATAATTAAGCTCTATTTAAGCTATAGAAATATAGGTAAAGTAAATCTCATGACATTTGACAAGTATCACAAAAAAAAATCATCTTAATCGATGATTTTATTTTTGTGCATATTCTTTTAATCTAGGCAAGATTGGCACTAAAATTTCCTTGGCTATGTAATCAGTATCTAATCCAATGAAGCGTTCACTTTCCAATTCGACCGACCTAGCCTTATCCGGGTCATTACAAAAAATAAACGATAAGATTCCGTTATCTTCCCTCATATCTACATATTTAAATGTAATGTCATGTTTCGTAAGCAAACTTTCAAACGCAATGCACAATTCATCTATATT
This sequence comes from Peribacillus sp. CSMR9, assembly GCF_033141925.1. NCBI lineage: Bacteria > Bacillati > Bacillota > Bacilli > Caryophanales > Bacillaceae > Peribacillus > Peribacillus sp. CSMR9. The sequence continues at coordinate 15,708 of NZ_JAOPHO010000010.1, read as the reverse complement.
TAATTGACTAATAGATGTGAATTTCATATTGATCATCCCCTCTGCTAAAGGATAGCAAAATAAAGCATGAATTACAAAGTGAAAATCAAGGCTCCGACTATTGTTTCATAATTCATCCGATATTTTTGCCAAAGGGAACCTGGCAAACCAAAAACCCCTGATCAGAAGAATGAAATAAATGCAAACCCATTACTTGAATGAACCCTTTTGATGCTGAAGGCTTGGGTGAAAATTTCTAAATTACATGTAACCAATCGATTTCTTCCACTTTCCCATCCTTACCTGATTTAATTTTTTATCTTCCAACAGATTAGTCAGTATTCCCCATAGCCATAGCCGCATTATGTATCAACATTTTGTGGAGCTCCGTATGAATATTCCAAGGCATGTCTCATATCTTTATACAAACACCTTGTTAGGAGTGGTCCAACATGAAGTCTTTTTATAAGGGAACGCTCATTTTGATTGTCGCAGCGTTTTTTGGTGAATGTATTGAATTTTTAGTAAACATGATCCTAGCCAGGGAATTACAGGAAGAGGGCATGGGGCTTTATATGTCCATATTGCCAATTTTCTTTTTAATATATGTGATTGCCAGCCTTGAATTACATATTTCCATTTCAAAATTCGTTGCTGAAAATAAACAGACATTGCATTATAATCTAGTCATCCATGCTCTTAAAATGGCTGCAGTCATCGTGTTGGTCATGTGCGTAGTCATGCCTTTCATACTTTCATTCTCATCCATAATGGACAGATATCATCCTTATATTAAATGGCTGCTCATCACTTTAATCCCAATAGTTGCATTCTCGTCGATTGCAAGAGGGTATTTCATGGGTGTCCAGCAAATGGGGAAGATTGCCTTTTCCAACTTTTTGAAGGATATCATTCAATTTGGTTTGCTTTTCCTCATCTTTAACTTATTTCATTTTAACCAAGAAAAATCATTGTTGATGGCCTTTTTTGTATTGATTGGCAGTGAGTTCCTCGTTTTTCTATACTTGATAAACCTTTTGATCCTTCAAATGCGAATCATGAAACGCGGTACAAACTCGCGAACAACCGGTAAACATGCACGACAAAAGTTATTGGCGGTTTCGCTGCCCACTATGGGATTAAGGATCTTTCATGCCATAACAAATGCCATGCAACCTTTTTTAATCCATACTGCCCTTCTCTCAGCAGGATTCGGTGCGGTTGTGGCTACAGAGCATTTTGGGATGCTCACTGGGGTAGCGATGACCATCGGCTTCTTTCCGGCCTTTATCGCGCATTCCTTAATGATCATGCTCATACCGAATGTTTCGAATGCGCACAAGAAGCAGGATAAGGAAAAATTGAGGGTTTTATTGCAAAAATCGATGTCTTTTACCGTATTGTATGGGGTTCCAGCTGTGTTCTTCATTTATTTCTTTGCGGAACCCTTGACCTCTCTCTTTTTTTCCTCAACATCTGCCTCATACTATTTAAAATTATTATGTCCCTATTTCCTTTTTCATTTTTTTGTCATTCCAATGCAAGCCTATCTCATCGGCCTGGGCTTAGTGAAAGATGCTTTCATCCATACAGTCTGGTCCCATATCGTTGCATTTTTAATGATGTATATCCTAGGGTCCCAAGCTTCACTTAATATGGGAGGCATCATTTTAGGAATGAATACGGGCGCTGTATTATTAACTTTCATGCACTACTTGACCATTTGCAAAAAAATTGGAATAAGTATCTTTTTGATGAAATCCAGGTCCATATCAATAAAATGACTAAAATCAGGTCCATCCACTCTAACTCCACTAAGTTTAATTTTGAGGAAACACAGCAAATAATTGGAATAATAGTTAAGAATAAGCAAGTTCCATCCAGCAAAAATCCTTGCTTTTATTGGTTTATAAAGATTCTGATAAAAATATTGAGCCTTTCCCTGTACATATCACCGTGGTTACTGTATATTTCAACATACTTGGGTAATAATCAAGTAAAATGGTTTAATATAACCATACAATAGTAATGGAGTGATTTCATGAGTAAAGCTAAGGCTAAGAGTGGTACGGGTAAAGGTACGGGAACAGGTACGGGCAAGAAGGGCTGGAATCGTTGGAAAACTGGTGCCAACAAGAAAAAAAGCGCAAAACCATATGTAAGTAAAGGCGTCAAACATTCCAATGAATCAAAATCTTCCGGCCAGTCTACAGGTGACAAGACCGAAAAATAATAGCTTGTTTTAAATCCATACAAAAAAATTTAGGTTTATTCCATATTCTCATACAGGGTGTAATAGAGATCTGTATGAGAGAAATGGGTCTAATAGATAATAACGGCGATATCCAGATTAATTCTATGAGTACGGCTATAATTATGCATACCATCAAAAAAGACACTTCCTTACCCGGCAGTGTCTTTCATCTTTTTATTAGGCTGTTTTCACATACTTTGTTGCTATTTACCAGGTAGTGAGTTGTGGTTGATTTCCCCTCCAGATGCTCGCTTTCCGCGGGGCGGGCGGTGAGCCTCCTCGGCGTAAACGCCTGTGGGGTCTCACCTGTCCCGCTGCTCCCGCAGGAGTCTCGCACTTCCGCTCCAATCAACCTTAAATAGTTTCGTTTTAAAAACAACAAGCTTTACCAAAAGAGCCTTTTATTATGATCTTATTATCTAAATTGGCTTTTGGGTTTGATAGCATTGATTTTTTTCTGGGAAAATTCTGTCCGGAAGCCGTTAGTGGCTTTTTTAACAGAGTCTGTAACTGAATGTATCGCTTCACCAACATCTTGAGCAGAATCCAATAATGGTTCAACCGTTTTTATTTTAGTTTTTACATCGTCGGTGATTTCATTTGCAGTTTGCAATAGTTGTTTCGATTCGCCGGACAAATCGTGGATGGCATTTCTCACCTCAACCAATGTTTGATTGGCTTCTCCTATCGTGACCATTCCCTTTTGAAGAGTACTAATTAAAAATACGACCAACCAAATGAAGGCTAAAGCGATCGCAACCACACTATATTGAATTATCAAGATAAAGCTCCCCCTCTATATTAAATAGTAGAAACGATTACTTTAAATAGGTTAGTGAATCCCGGGGTGCCTGTTTTTTAGTGATAAATGATGATACTATTTGATTATTATTTGAACCCCCTCAGCTTCAGTTCGAGTGGATAAATCCTTAGGGCGGCCTTCCAAACTGGCTTCTTTCATGGAATTGGTTACATTATGAATCATTTCCCCAACATCTTGAGCTGATTCTAGCAATGGATCGACATTTTCCATCTTCCCTTTTACATCCGCTGTAATTTGATTGGCAGAGTGGATCAATTGTTTGGACTCTTGCGTCAATCCATGTACCGCATTTCTTACCTCTTCCAGTGTCTTATTTGTTTCTTCGAGCGTTCCCATTCCTTTACGCAGCGTCTGGTTGACATTATATATCAAATACACGACGGCTCCGGAGACACTGGCCACACTTAATTTAATAAACATTTTCATATATCCACTCCTTTCATTTAAATTTATGCACTGACCCTTCCATTAATTCCCTGAAGCCTTTCACGTGTCCGGTCAGTTTTATAGAGCCATTCACCTTAACCTAAAAGAAGTTTAAAGGATAGTATAAAGGATAATTGTAAGGGAGAGACCATATTTAGGAGGAGATTTGTTCATGTCACATTAGAATTATTCATCTGTTATCCAAACTTTAAATGATTGTATGACCGCGTGTAATCATTGTTACGACGCATGCTTAAAAGAAGATCAAGTAAACATGATGGTGGAGTGCATTCGCTTGGATCGGGAATGTGCGGATTTTTGCTCTTATTTAGAACAGGCGATAGGAAGAGGTACACCGTTTATTTCAGAGTTGGCTGAAGTTTGTGCCAAGATCTGTGAAAACTGCGGGAACGAATGTAAAAATCACGATCATGAACATTGTCAAAAATGTGCTGAGGCATGCTTTAGATGCGCAGAAGAATGCATAAAATTAGCCGCTTTATGAAAGGAATAGCACTAAGCTATTCCTTTTATTTTACTTCCCCCTTATCTACCCATTACTTTGTTAAATCTATTTAAGAATGATGATATAATTTATATATTCTAGCGAGGTATATGTTGAAATTTTTTAAAGATGAAATTTATAAAAATACCAAAGACATATATTGAAAACCGCCATTTTTAGGCACACTAGTATTAAAAACAGGAGGATATTATGACACCTCGGAATGTTCCGGCTAAAGCTGATTTAGAAGTGAAAGATACCCCCGCTTCACCTGATAAGGAAAGTGAATTAGCCAAACTCAATCGATTGTTAGGTGCAGTCATGCGATATTTATCAGATGATGAGCAAGAAGAAATTGATATAGAGTATCTTCTCGAAAACACCGAAGGGCTGCGGGATTGGTGGAGCGCATATAGGGAGCTTGATCGAAAACGGGTCGAAGAAGAAATAAAAAATTCCCTGACAGCTCTATCCCTTGAAGAACTTGAAAACATCCGTGAACAAATCCGCACAAAGGAATAATAAAAAAAATCCCTGCACTGGGATTTAACCAGATCAGGGATTTTTTTATTTTCTTCTAATACAAATACATTTTTTTGAAATTAAAAAACGTTCCGTTCATGCGGCACCAGAAATCATTTGATTCAAAGACCACTCAATGAACTTAGTTCTAGTTGAACGATCATGGAATCAACTAATGCATGCAATGGATTTAAAACTGTGTTTCCTGTCTGAAACTCATAACGTTGAGCTGCTTCAACCATTGATAATTGCGCCACCGACAGCGGTCTTTTCCCACTATTAAAGTGGTGCAGGAACTTAACGATTTCCTGGTTATATTTTTCACCCAATCCCTGCATAATGAATTCAAACGTATTGTCGATGATGATTACTTCAAAATCCACACCCTCATATTTTTCAGCATGTGCATTTAAACGTTTGACAGTTCCTTCGACAGTTGCAGGGTTCGTGAATAATATGACTTGTGGTTGCCGCAATTGGCAAATTTGTTCAAAATATGGTTCATCGATTTTAATGATAGGCATGGGTAAGGAGAGTTGTTCTTCGTTTAAAAAGGCGATGTAATTCGTACAGGTTATCAGGATGGCATCCACTTTACATTCGGCAATCCATTCGACTTGTTCTTTAACCATTTTTTGAGCATCCGAATACTTAAACTTTACATCCGATGCCACCCTATGCATCAAGCCTGGATCTACAAAATGAAGCCATTCAATATCAAATTTCGAGAAGGCTTTTTCTATATATTCAATATTTGTATAGTGTGCATGCAAACAGCCTATCTTTTTTCTCATGAATTTCCCGCTTTCAGTCAGTTTTCTGGTTATTCTAATACAAAAAGACGTTACTTTGCCCACTACCTGCAAAAACGATATTTTCCTTTTCCTAAGCCAGCCACCTCATGCTTAATCCAAGATAAAGAATCCCTCAAAAAATATATCTTTAAAGACAGCATGTCGGTTGGGTATGAAGCTGACACCCGGGCATATATTTATCAAGGCAATAGTAAGGGGTATCATCAGGAAAATGGAACGGTAGCTTTACACTTCAAGTAATGCTAGTATTACTTGTAGATTGTCAAGTCGTAAAATTAGATGAAAATCATAATTTTGGAGAGTGTTTATTATTCTATATTTAATCGCGATTCTTTTCCCGCCCTTAGCCGTATTATTAGCGGGTAAACCCATTCAGGCTTTGTTTAATTTAGTCCTCACACTAATTTTTTACGTCCCTGGTTTAATTCATGCCATCCTAGTGGTGCATGATAAAAAAGCTGATAAACGTATGAAGCAGCAAGCATCACTTATTGCTAAAGCGAAACGGAATGACTGAGTATATATTCACAAACTACAACCCGAATACCTACACCAAAGGTGTTCTTTATTTGGTTGCTCAATATTGGAAAAATTTCAGTTTAATTGAATCTGTGTGACTTCCTATGCCCTCTGTGGTAACAAGCATCACATATATGAAAACGGGAGTCATCCGGCAACTTTTTTCCACAGCGCTTGCATTTTTTTTGATAATTCAACATTTCGTCTTTTAACTGATCATGAACGCCCTCACTGATTTCTTCACGGATACGCTCCCAGTAAACAGTTTCAGTCCTCTTACCCATCCGATATAAAAATAATAGATGAAGGCCTATCGCTTTATAAGAAAGCTCCAATTCCTCCAGATTTTTAGTCTTGATGATCGGTTCAGGAAGTTCACTGCTCTCGGCAATCGCTTCGACCGTTTCCAGCCACTGCTTGATCAGACTTGGTTCTTTCGCTGAAAAAGGGATATGCAAGAATCCATATAAATCCATTAAGGAAAAACGCGCTTCGATTTCAGTATCCCGTATAAGCTCGTAAAGCTCCCTTTCTTCCGATAGTGATGCCTTTTTCGTGCCTTTAGGAGGCTCGAACCTCTCCCACATTTCGAAAAATGTTCCTAGATTCCTGTAATACTTTTGAAAACGTTCAAACACAGCCGAGGTTGGGGCAATAGTGAAGGTCTGAACTGGCTCATCTACTTGTTCCAGCAACTTATTCATGATTTTAATCTCTGCTGTAAATGCCACCTTGCCAGTATCGTAAATCCCTTTTCTCCCTGCTCGACCTGCGATTTGTTTGATTTCTTGAGAAGTCAATCTTCTTCTTCGAGTCCCGTCGAATTTTTCATTTTCAAGAAAGACGATGCGTCGGATTGGCAAGTTCAATCCCATTCCTATCGCATCTGTGGCTACAACCACTGATGTTTCACCGCGATTGAATAACTCTATTTGCCGTTTTCTGTTTTCAGGAGGCATACTGCCGTATATCATGCTGACATTATGTCCACTCTCTTTTAGACGGGATGCGGTTTCCAGTACGTGCCTTCTTGAAAAACAAATGAGCGCATCCCCTTTTTTGGTATACTTCAATCCAAATTCCTTTTGTTCTACCTCCAGCGGTATTTCACGTCTGTATTCGTGGAGTTCTAAATCTGCTTCATTCAGTAGGTTCAAAAGCATCATTTTGATATTCTTGCTTCCGATAATGTGTACTTCTTTCGCATTTGCTTGTGTGATTGCCCTAAACCACGAAAAGCCTCGATCTTTATCGGCAATCATCTGGGCTTCATCTATAACGATTACTTCATGGTAGTCTTTTTCATGAAACATTTCAACTGTGCTGGAAACATGATTAGCACCCGCAACTGCCTTTTCTTCTTCACCGGTTTTTAATGAACAAGGAACACCATCCGCATTTAATTTATCAAACACTTCGAGGGCTAGTAGTCTAAGGGGCGCCAGATACAAACCGCTTTCCGCTTCTTTCATTTTTTGTAGGGCCTTATGTGTCTTCCCGGTATTGGTCTCTCCGATATGCAAAACATACCTAACTTTTTTCCCTAATGATGGAGTATAGGCCTTTCCGATAATGTCATCAATCATCCTTTGCTCTTCAGCCAGCTTCTTTGCCTGCTCTGCCAATACTTCAGCTTTTCTTCTTTCTCTGTTCGCCTCGTCCTTTTCAAATATTTGTTCGTGCAATGTTTCATTAAAAGGAATTCCTTCAAGGCTCAGTAAATCAGAAAGGTATTCTTCCTGAAGTTCATCAAAACAGGCCTGAGACAAATCAGCCAATTCATCCCTTAATATACCTTGAAGGTCTTCAACCGTCAGCCTTTCCCCATATGACTCCAAAAAATCATGATGCAGTGCAACAGGTAATTGGTTCAAGTACTTTTCTGGGGCTAATTTCAAAATGAAATCCGAAACTAGCCTTTCATACCGGTAGAAGTAATTTTCATACTCAAAATGGTTCCTTCCCCAATCGAGTAACGAGTGAATATCGCCTGTCAGCTCTTCAAAAAAATCAGAGACCATAAGGTATTCGGCTGCTTGAAATCCCCCCTCTTCAACCAATCGTTCTTCAAGCAAGTATGGATCGACATATTGAAATTTAGGCTTATTATTAAGATCCGCTGCCAAATTTCCAGCAATATAATTCCTGACATGTAAATATAAAAGCAGTGAGCTTTTTTCAAAAAAAGTATTGGCCTCTTCTTGAAGTCTAACGCGTATTTTCCATCGTTGCTTAGCCAGCCGCTGTTCTTCTTGTCGCTTAGTGAAGTTATCCCTTGCATTTTTATATCTCTTCTCCCAATCATCTGGATTTTCAGCAAAGGATTTTTTTATCCACGATAAGGCATCAAAAGGACGATACTTCTTTAATTCGTTCCGGAACATGCTATTTATCAGCTTATGATCTGAACCTTCTGTTACAAATCCCCTTTCGCTTAGAAACACCTTTTTTTCCTTCCTGGGCACATCGTTTGATGCTTTATTTAACCAAACATTGATCCAAATTTGCTCAATAAAAGAAACCCTGTCTGATATATATGTTGCAAACGAAGGCATCGTCTCTTGATTCTCTAAAAAGTAATCCATATCCTGGATTATTTTTTCCTTTGTATTGTCTATAGCAATAGGATATATACTTTCTAATTTTCCCATAATGATCCCCTTTTGAATTATCCTGTATGTACTTTATTCTTACCTTTTATCCTCTCCAAAACATTTTTTTAAATGAGCCAGATACATTCGTTTTATCTAGGTAATTCATGTGGTTCTTTAATCATGACAAGGAACAGAAATGCCAAGCTGCTTTAACCTCATGCGAGCCAAGGTAAATATGAAAATTGATACTAATTTTGTACCTGAAACGGTACTCTTGCCATTTCACGTACAGTATAATACAGGTTAGATAGACTGATTATTGACTTAAAGGAAAATATTGGTTATTAAATGATGCCCATACCGGCATACAGAAACGAATAGCCGATTAGCCATTTGGAAATCAGGCAAAAGAAATTTAATGATATTAAAAAAAGCCGAAAATAAAATAAGGGTCAATTTTTAACTGACTGACAATCATACTGAATTAAGAAAAATAGAAACAGCCCATTAAACGGTCAGCTTACCGATTACATTATCCATCAATAAAACGAATCCAACCCCTTAATTGAGTTTAGTGGAAATCCTGGTAACTGTCACGGTATTCAGATTCCGCTTTTGTGTCTTTCTAGTTCAATATGAGAAATAACATCCGGAAACCTAAAAAGACTAAAGATAAAAGAGGAGCCTGAAAATGATTCAGCAAGATATCAATTATTATAAAAATTTTGACTCTATGGCTAAAGAAGTATTAGCACTATTAGCCCAAACCATTGATGTCAATACATTCTTTCTTTCGATATTGAATCCCACACAGAGTTTTATGATCAAATCCTTCAATAGAAATGCTAAGTTAATTTGTGAAGGCGACATCCTTCCTTATAATATGGCTTATTGCAAATTAGTTGTTGAGAATGGCTTGGAACCACTCGTTATCCCGAATTTAAAGAAACATGATTTGACTAGTGGCCACCCCGTAACGAAGTTTATCACGAATGGGTGTTTTATGGGAACGCCCCTTATAAATGAGGGTGAAATCATTGGTACATTATGTGCATTCGACATTAAACCTTATGATTTTAAGGAGTATGATATGATACTCATCAAATCTTTGGCAGCTTTGATTAGTCAAACCATCATTCTTGAAGATGGGATAATCAGAGATCCTTTGTCAGGTCTTTATAATAGGCACTTCATTTATAATTATTTTGATTTTCATGACGATAAAACAAACGATGAAATGGCCATTCTTTACATCGATCTTGATCATTTTAAATTTTTCAATGATTCCTTTGGTCATGATGCTGGAGACGACGTTATAAAAAAAGCGGCTGAATGTCTTTTGCAAACCGTCCCCCACGGGAGTCATGTGGCACGTATAGGTGGAGATGAATTTATTGTATTATTACATCCATCGCATTGTGAGGATTTAATGAAAAGCACACAGCAAAACGCAGAATTAATATTGAACCAATTATCCACAATGCCCATTCCCATTAAAGGAAATGATTATTTTGTATCAGTTAGCATAGGGATAAGCTTTTATCCGCATAATGGTACGGAAATGGAGTCACTTTTGAAAAAAGCTGATCGTACGATGTATACAGCTAAAGAGTTAGGTCGAAAGAATATTCAATACTTTCACCCGCTGTGATTTTCCTGAAAAATAAAAAACCAGTTCTCCTTAGAGACTGGCTTTGACTTTTACCTTAAAAAAATCCAACGTTTAGCTTTAAGCCTTTGCAACAGCTTGAGCAGATCAGCATTTTCCTTATGTATCCGTTTCTCGGATGGTGAAGCCGAGGGGGCCGGGATGTTAACTCTCTCGGGTTTTTTGTTCATATCCTGAAAGACCCTTCCTATTCCTTTATTTTGAATAGTATATGCGGGCTTTCCATTAAATATCATAAGGCAAAGGAAAACCTCTGCCTTGATTCTTATTAAACACTTTTTAACCGGCTGAAGCGTGCAGCTTTTTCTTTTTGTTTCAGGATAATGCGTTCGTTTTGTTTCATCACCTTTTTGGTATGGGGACTCAAACCTACGTCGGGTATTTTCACCTGTGGTTTGATTACGGCAACTGACACTTCACTGCCGGCTTTATCATAAATGCTCATTTATCTTCACCACCCGGGTTTTGTTTTATGACCATATCGAACATCATGATTAATAATGCTATTAATAAACAATCGACTTCTGAAACGAAGCTTTCTGATTTAACGTCAAGGATATAGGATTCCATCAATATACTTACTGGCTGCAGAGCCATTTTTTCTTCATCATTATAATACGTATCTTCTCTTTCCAATGTAGCACGAATGGTACTGCCATTCAAGTTCGGATGCCCATTTATCACCAATTGCTTGTCCTGTTCCGTTTTGAAAGGAAGGATTTTCACGTTCATCCCTTCTTTTGCGGCATAAGCTTGAAGGAGAATGCTCAAATAAGCCAAGTATTCCTTATTCGTTTGATAATACTCAGGAATCCCTTCTTTTTTAAGGAGATGAAACATATTCTTGACCTTTTCCCTATTATCCGTTAAAAGTTTATCACTTTCCGCAACCGCTTTTGTTGCATAGGACAGTTCATTATCGCCAATTTTGGATATATACATGCTCAAGAACACAAACATATCTATCAGGATAAATACAATAGCCATAATCAAGAAGTTTTTCCATTCGTTAAATATACTCATCGGATAGAAATTCCAATAAATCAATGCTCCTAATATAAAAATGACATACCAGGTTTTTCGAATCGCTTCAATCCTCTTACTTACCCTATCTTTATATTTCCAAGAAAGAATGACATATGCTAATAAAGCAATAAATACTACCCATACAAAGACTCTGAAAAACATTAACAATCGTTTTATCCCCCTACCATTCATACGGCTGTTATTCACATATCCGCTCTCTATATTATTCATTATATATACCCCTTTTCCCTGCCTGGGGCGGGTGAAACTTAAACACTGGTCATGAGTTTTTCAAAACACTCCTCCCAAAAGGATAATCCACTATATGAATCATCGATTTCACCAAGCAGCAACACCTGTTCTCAGGAGGGTAAATCTATATCATTTTTCTTGTGGGATATCGCAGTAAATAACCATACAAATTCTGTGATATGATAAGTTTACGAAAGGTCTGAAAAATATGGGAGGAACATAATTCATGCTGAAAATTATAAAGATCATCATTTCTTCTATTATATTAGTGTTACTTGTCCTTAACCTCTATCCTCCGCTGGGGAGGCGGGCAAACAAAGAGAAAGTGCGAAGTTTCACTACTAAAGAGAATTTTGCCAATGGGAAATTCCACAATCAGATCCCTGCTAGTCAATCGATGAGTCTTAAACATACCGGTTCCATTTTACGGGATTACATAAAAGGCAATCCAAAAAGAAGGCCAGACCATCCTATCGGAATTGGAACAAAAGACCCTGTATCTGTGGATTCCAATAAAGTCACCTGGTTTGGTCATTCTGCATTCATGTTGGAGATAGACGGGAAAACCATTTTGGTGGATCCGATGTTTGGCAAAGCACCCACTCCGTTTCCTTGGTTTGGGAACAAGCGGTTTAGCGGGGAATTGCCTGTTGATTTGGATTCACTGCCTCCTATCGATGCCGTCCTGCTCTCACATGACCATTACGATCATCTGGATTATTTCTCAATAAAGAAAATAAAAGATAAGGTCGGTCAGTTCATTGTTCCACTGGGTGTCGGTGGACACCTTGAAAGATGGGGCGTTAAACAAGAACTGATCCAGGAACATAATTGGTGGGATGAAGTTTCATTCAAGGATTTGAAATTTGTTTGTACACCTGCAAGGCATTTTTCTGGAAGGAGTTTAACCGATGGCAATACGACATTGTGGTGTTCTTGGGTAATTAATGGAAAACGTGAAAAGGTATTTTTCAGCGGTGATAGTGGATATGGTAGCCATTTTAAAGATATCGGCGAAAAATACGGTCCTTTTGATTTAACTTTAATGGAATGCGGCCAATATGATGAGCGCTGGTCAACCATCCATATGATGCCTGAGGAAACTGTTCAAGCACACATCGATGTACAAGGAAAACTGATGATTCCCATTCATTGGGCTGGGTTCACATTGTCTTTTCATGATTGGACAGATCCGATAGAACGGGTAACAAAAGCTGCCAATGATCTTGCCGTCCAAGTCTGCACACCTCAACTGGGCGAGCAAGTATTGATCGGTTCAGCAAATTTTCCGCAAACAATATGGTGGAAATGAAAATGGACCATTCAGTTTGTAGAAAAAAGGGGTTCGGAAAAAGTATCTTTTATCAAATGATGTTCCCGAACCAACTGACTCAAAGCAATACCTACAACTCTTCAGGTATGATTTCTATCTAAGTTTTGTAACAAAGTTGATTGGAACGGCTCTGCGAGACTCCTGCTTAGAAAAGCGAGTCTAGGGAGACCGCCCGCGAAAGTGCCTGGAGCGGAAATCAACATTCAAATTGTACAAGCCATAAAAAAACACCCCGTAAATGTTAGTTTGGTTAACATTTACGGGGCAGTTCAAGTTTGCCTACAGTCTAAATGGTCCATTCCTATTAGGATGGACCATTTTCATTCATTTCACACTTTGTTCCTCTTTATATTCAAGATTCACTTTTATCGTATGCTCTTTCTCCTCTTCAAAATAATTCGTCCCTATTACACCTAAAATGATTAGTACTGACCCCATAATATCGTAGATTGTAATATTTTCATCAAGAATGAGAGCTCCCGCTGCAATCGTGACAACCGTGGAAAGATTTGCAAATACACTCATTTGAGATGCTTTGATTTTTGATAAAATCGTATTGGATAATAACGAGGTGACCAATGAAGCCAATATTCCCAAATACAAAATGGAACTGATGAATTCCATGCTTGACCATGGTGTAAAGAATTCCGGCATTGTTGCTTGTTTTAAATGGGTAACGAGCGCGGCAACGTTAAAAATGACAAAGCCTGTTCCCATCATGAAAAAGGACATTTCACCTGGTGTATAGTCCTTGGCAAGCGAACGGGTCATCGTTGTATAACATGCAGTAGCAATACAGGAGAGCAGAATCAACACCATCCCAAGCATGTCGGAAAAATTGATCGTGCTCCCTTTCATCACCAAAATAAAAATGACCCCACCTACCGACAAGACAATCGAAAGTTTTTGATATAAAGATGTTTTCTCCTTAAGGAAATATCCAGCTATCATTAATGTCAGAATTGGGGTGACGGCAGACAGAATTCCAGCATCAGTGGATTGCGAATACTTAAGTCCGAAAGTTTGAAAGGTAAAGAAAAGAGTGGGGAATAGCAAGGATAGTGGAACCAGATTTTTAGCTGACTCCCAGGAATAGTTCAACTTAATGACTTTAAAGGCGACAAGGAATAAAATGATCACGAAAGAAACCGTGAATCGGAACGCCAAAGTATCAAGCGGATTCGATTCTGCAATCGCCATTTTCGTGAATAAGAAAGATAGGCCGACAATACATGAATGAAATAGGGCTAACATGCATACAAATGTTCGGGATTTCATGGATGCAACTCCTCAACTAGATTACTATATTTCCTTTTAGGTATAGTACCCTTTGTATCTGACTTGCAATCCAAGTTAGAGTTAAAAAATCAGTTCTTTTTTTTGTATTAGAAAATTTTTAAAAAACAACAAGGCGGTGTTAACATGTTAAAGAATATGCTTCTTTTGTTGTTTCAATTTGTATAAACTCAGGAGAATATAAAATGGATGCCCGTTTATCATGTGGAACAATACTCCAATTACAATAATGTATGGTTGAATTAAATCTGAATGCATCATGTCGTAAGAAAGTAATAATTATTAATCGACAATGACAGTGTTTTTTTCATAGGTTTCTTCTACTTCAATGCTATTGTAGGCAATCGGTTCTTCAAAAGTGGTCTGAGCTTTCTGTTTTCTTTTCAAATACATACTAATTGCATAAGTAACTGTGAAGTTGATTAATAAAGCAATTAAGCCAATATTAATATTCAAGAAATTTATCTGTGCTAAATGCATACATATGGCGAACAGATCCCCTGCAATGAGGCCTGCTGCAATACCAGCAGGTCTTATGGATCGGAAAAAGAAAATCGATAATAATCCAGGCAGGAATTGCCCAAATCCATAATATGCTGTGTTAATCAAATTCAGCATCAAGCTTGGCGCTAACAATGTTAACCCCATCGAACACAACAGATAGAGAAGAACAATAATTTGGACCCATTTTCTCTGAGATTTTTCCGGAACATTACTTAATAAATTCCTGGAAACTAAACCTCCAACTGCCAAACTAGTTACAGCAAGTACTAAAATACCTGAAAGAGCTGCCCAAGAAGGACTCCAGATCAGCACAAATAACCCCATAACAATATCCTTTTAATGAAGAGGCATTTTCCATGGTGATGCTCCAGTTTACTTTAGTTAGTAAGAACTCTTTAAAGTATGATGATTTAGAGTTTCATATATGATAAAATTCAACGAGAAAGAGAGGTATACATAAATGTTAGTTACTACAATAGTATTCCTTATGGCAGGCCTAGCCGAAATTGGTGGCGGCTACCTAATTTGGCTTTGGTTAAGAGAGGGTAAATCCATTTATCTAGGGTTAGCCGGAGGGTTTGGGCTGGTATTATACGGTATCATTGCAACTTTCCAAACGTTCCCTACCTTTGGACGGGTATACGCTGCATATGGCGGGGTTTTCATTGTTTTATCGGTTTTATGGGGATGGGGCATCGATAAGAAAACTCCTGATCTATATGATTGGATTGGAGCTGCAATCTGTTTAGTCGGGGTTTCAGTCATTATATGGGGACCTAGACAGTAAAAAAATGAAAGGGCCTTAGCCCTTTAATTCCTCACTAAAACCTTCACTAGGTGTTTGGCCGTTTTACTAATATCCAAGTATCTTTACCAGCCTTTCCCCTTCAATAATTCCCCACCCAACCCTATAGGCAATAGATCGCCTATTTGTAGAATTCATCTCATGCCTTAAAGCAAGCTTATTAGCTGCTTTCGATTGGGGTACGTTAGAACAATTTCTTTTCCTGCCTGCTTACAGTCATATTGCTGAAATTATCGTTATGAACCAAATTCCCACTGCTGAAATGATGCTATCCCCCAACACTGCCGACACCTGCATAAAAAACGCCCTTGGTATGTCAACACTAAACTAGACAACTTTTTTAAGGTGTTCAAGTTTGTAATCAATCGGACTTACATAACCCAGTG
>NZ_JAOPHO010000009.1:0-92352 GCF_033141925.1 Peribacillus sp. CSMR9 | reverse complement strand
ATTTCAATTTCCTCCTCAAAATTGCGCGCTTTAGCTTAATTTTGGGGCGTTTTCTTTTGCATTTTCATGACATTCACTCAATTCCGGTGCTTTACTCGTGAAACTCGCTGCTTGTGCGGTTTTCTTTAAAAGTTGCTGGTTCCAAAAATAACTAGTGAGAATTCAAAATTGATACATCTTTCATTTTTTGCCGTGGAGAGCTTTTTCTTGGACAGGAATGAAGCAAGCGCGATCAGACGTGGTGGGAAAAAGGGGAATAAAAAAAAGGCGGAGAAGAATTATTCTCCGCCTTTGAAAAAAATCAATAATCGGATTCAGCCGTTAAGCCCTTTACGATGGAGACACCCGCACTCGCACCAATTCTTGTTGCACCAGCTTCAATCACTTTCTGGGCGTCACTCGTGTTGCGGACACCACCTGAAGCTTTGACACCGATATCGGGACCGACCGTTTTTCTCATAAGCGTGATATCTTCAACAGTAGCACCGCCGGTCGAAAAACCAGTTGATGTTTTAACATAATCCGTTCCCGCTTTTACTGCCAGTTCACAAGCACGGACTTTTTCTTCCTCAGTCAATAGAGAGGTTTCAATGATTACTTTCGATAGAGCCTTACCAGTGGATGCAGCTATCACAGCACGGATATCCCGCTCTACCAACTCATCATCCTTGTCCTTCAATGCGCCGATATTGATCACCATATCGACTTCGTGAGCACCATTGCTGATGGCATCTTTCGTTTCAAAAGCTTTAGTTTCCGGTGTGGTTGCACCTAGAGGGAACCCGATAACCGTACAAACTTTCACTTCTGAACCTTCCAAAAGTTCGCTTGCATACTTAACCCATGTCGGGTTTACGCATACGGAAGCAAAGTTATACTCTCTCGCTTCTTCGCATAATACCTTAATTTGCTCTTTGGTTGCATCTGCTTTTAATAACGTGTGGTCAATTAAACCTGCTACATTTTGTGACATTAATAATCCTCCTCAAAAACAATCTATAACTAGTTGTACGTACCTCTAATCATACCATAATTTATCCACTTTGACGATATATATAGTCTTTACCCGAACGTTCCAAGAAAACACATCAAACAGAGAATAAAAAAAAGACAGCGTAAAATCGCCGTCTTAAATATTTGATGCTTGTTGCAATGGTAAATCCTTTACGATCGTCACGAACTGTCCTTCACTAAATGGATAGCCAGACTTTGTAATTTTCACTTTTACGATTTCACCGACCATTTCATCTGAAGCCGGGAAAACGATTTTCATATAATTATCGGAGTAGCCTTCATAAAGGCCATTTTCCAACTTCGTTTCAGGAATGACTTCCAGAACTTCACCCTCGAATCGGGAGGCATACTCTTTTGCCAGCTGATCCGACAAAGCGATAAGCCGGTGGACACGTTCATTTTTAACATCTTCATCCACTTGATCCTCCATACGGGCAGCCGGAGTCCCTGTCCGTTTTGAATAAGGGAAAACATGAAGTTCGGAGAATTTATATTTTTCTATAAAGTTATATGTCTCCATGAATTCTTCTTCGGTTTCACCTGGGAAACCTACGATGACATCAGAGGTAACAGCAAGACCCGGAAGTGCAATTTTCAACTTTTCGATTCGATCACCGAAGAAATCCATCGTATATTTACGTCTCATCCGTTTTAGTACTGTATCGGAACCCGATTGGATTGGTATATGCAAATGACGTACGACTTTTTTCGAATTCGTCAGCACTTCAATGATCTCATCTGTAATTTGGCTGGCTTCAATGGATGAAATACGGATACGCTTCAGCCCATCGATTTTTTCCAAGTCCCGCAGCAGCATCGCCAAATTATAGTCCTTCAAATCGTCTCCGTACCCGCCAGTATGGATTCCGGTCAGGACTAACTCCTTATAGCCTGCCTCGACAAGCTGCTCAGCTTGGTGAACGACTTCCTTCGGATCGCGGGAACGCATCAAGCCACGAGCCCAAGGTATGATGCAGAAAGTGCAGAAATTATTGCAACCTTCCTGAATCTTTAGCGAAGCGCGTGTACGGTCTGTAAAAGCAGGTACATCCAACTCTTCATAGACACGGTTTTTCATGATATTTCCTACAGCATTGATTGGTTCACGTTCCACCTTGAATTGCTCGATATAATCAAGCAGTTTAACCCTGTCCTGTGTTCCTACAACAATATCCACACCTGGTATGGCCATGATTTCAGCTGGCGATGTCTGAGCGTAACATCCCGTTACCGCTATGACGGCATTCGGATTTTTACGAATGGCACGACGGATGACCTGACGGCTTTTCTTATCGCCAGTGTTTGTCACCGTGCATGTGTTGATGACATATACATCTGATGTATTTTCAAACTCAACACGATCATATCCCCCAGTTTTAAATAATTGCCAAATAGCCTCTGTTTCATAATGATTCACTTTACAGCCTAATGTATGGAAAGCGACCGTTGCCATTTTTCATCACCTCAAAAGTTCTACATGATAAGAAACAGCGGAAAGTGCATATAAAGGTGCTGTTTCAGTTCTTAATATTCTTGGTCCAAGACCGCAAGCTACAAAACCGGCATCAGACAGTTTTTCAATTTCCTTATCTGCTAAACCACCTTCAGGACCAAAGACAAATAAGATCGATTGCCCTCCGGTGATATCCTTCAGGACCGAAGCGAGTACAGAAGTTTCCCCCCGCTTTGCCTCTTCTTCAAAAGCGATTAATTTATGATCGAAACCGGAAGCATACCCAGCTAGCTGATCTGCCGTCATCGGCTCCTTGATGGCAGGGATAACCGTACGGTGAGATTGCTCGGCCGCCTCTTTTGAAATCTTCTGGAGCCTCTCCAATTTCTTACCTACCTTTTTGTGGTCCCATTTTACCACCGAACGAGCAGCAATAAAAGGGATAAACTCAACCGCACCCAGTTCCGTACCCTTTTGTACGATATATTCCAATTTATCCCCTTTAGGCAGACCGCTCGCTATCACAACCCTCACAGGAAGTTCCTTTTCTTCATTCTTCCATTCGATAACAGTCCCTATAACAACATCATCAGTTATTTCGGAAATTTCCGTGACAGCAGTCATACCATTAGCTTTCACCGTGATTATCCGCTCTCCCGGTCCCATTCTCATCACCCTGGAGATATGGTGAAAATCATCACCTGATATCGTCACCGTGTTTCCATTGATGTCTTCTTCGTTAAGAAAATACCGTTGCACACTGCCACCTACTTCATCTAGTCTAAAATACATACAGCGGCTAACAGTCAGGTTTCCCGAATGCAAGCCATGCAAGGATTCAAGCTAAAAAAAGGTACTCTGACTATCAAAATACCCGATAATCAGAGTAACTTTTTCAATTAATCATTTCTTTTCGCTATTATTGCTACCCAATCTTCCATCAAGATCGTTTCCTCAATGGTGAATCCAGATCCTATAATCGCATCCTTCACATCTTGTTTCTTTGGTTGAATGATCCCAGAAGCGATGAAATATCCGCCAGGTTTAACCACTTTCGCTACATCATCCGTAAATCGCATGATCACTTCGGCAAGAATATTAGCCACGACGACATCCGCTTGTTCATTCACACCATCCAGCAAGTTGCCTTGTGAAACGGACACTTTATTCTGAACGTTATTAAGTTCCACATTTTGAATAGCTGACTGTACAGCCACTTCATCCAAATCAAGGGACTGGATTCGTTCTGCATCCAATAACGCAGCAGCAATGCTTAGAACCCCAGAACCCGTTCCTACATCAACAACTAAATCCCCTGGACGAACTGTACGCTCCAGCGCTTGGATGCACATGACCGTTGTCGGATGTGTCCCTGTTCCGAAGGCCATGCCGGGATCAAGTTCAATGATCAATTCGTCACTGCTGACAGGAGTATAATCTTCCCATGTCGGTACGATGGTAAACCGTTCGGAAATCTTGACGGGATTATAATATTTTTTCCAAGCCGTCGCCCATTCTTCTTCATTCACTTCACTAATTGAAACAATATTCTTCCCAAGGTCTATATCAAATTGAAGGAGATTATTAATTGACTCCTTTATAGCATCAACAGTTTCACCAAGGAAGCTGTTAACTGGCAAATAAGCCTTAATCAATACACCTTCATCCGGATAATCATCTGGGTTTAAGTGGTAGATTTCGCCAAAAACATTTTCGCGTTCCTTGACTAATTCTAGAGGATCCTCAATGACAACACCGCTGGCACCTGCCTCATGAAGAATATTCGAAACAGGTTCAACCGCTTCATTCGTTGTTTGGATTGCAAATTCAGACCACTTCATAATCTACCAACTCCCAATTTGTTCTTTTACTTTAATTCACCTATCTTTAAAAGCACGCTTCACTTTTGAGAAAAAACCATCATGATGTTCATCAATACCTTGACCGCTGATATCGCTGAACTCACGAAGCAGGTCTTTTTGTTTTTCCGTTAATTTTTTAGGTGTGACCACTAATACGACCACATGTTGATCTCCTTGCCCATATCCTCTGACATTAGGAACACCTTTGCCTTTTAAACGGAAGCGCGTGCTCGTTTGTGTACCGGCAGGGATCTTCAGCTTCACTTTTCCATGAAGGGTCGGAACTTCTATTTCATCCCCTAGTGCGGCCTGAGCAAAAGTGACAGGCATTTCACAATAGATATCATCGCCATCCCGCTCAAAGAATTCATGACTGCGCACATGGAAGACTACATACAGATCTCCGGCCGGTCCGCCATTGATTCCTGGCTCGCCTTGTCCGGTTACACGCAATTGCTGGCCATCATCAATTCCTGCTGGCACCTTAACTTGGATCTTTTTACGTTTTTGGACTTTTCCGTCCCCGCCGCATGTTGAACATTTATTAGGAATGATTTTTCCTGTTCCTTGACAATGATGACATGCTCTCCGGTTCACAATCCTTCCGAACGCTGTATTTTGTTCTACATTCAATTGACCGGTCCCATGACAATGTGAACAGTTTTCCACTTTTGTACCTGGTTTTGCACCTGATCCTTTGCATGTATCACAATTCTCTTCACGCGGAATTTCAATTTCAGTCTCTTTTCCAAATGCAGCCTCTTCAAAAGAAAGCGTCATCGTATACTGTAAATCCGCCCCTTGACGTGGTGCATTCGGATCTCTCCTGCGTCCGCCGCCCCCAAAGAAACTGCTGAAAATATCTTCAAAACCGCCGAAACCACCAAAGTCCTGACCGCCAAAGCCCTGATTTGGATCTGTATGTCCGAATTGGTCATAATGGGCCTTTTTCTGTTCGTCGCTCAATACTTCGTAAGCTTCCTTGATTTCTTTAAATTTATCCGCAGCATCGTCCGCTTTATTAATATCAGGGTGATATTGTTTGGAGAGCTTACGATACGCTTTTTTGATTTCATCCTTCGAAGCACTCTTCGAAAGGCCTAACACCTCATAATAATCGCGTTTACTCATATCTAAAATCCACTCCCGATTCGATTCACATAAAGGTAATATTATCACTGAACGAAGATAATAATCAACTAGAAAAGTACAAACGGCTTTAACACTTTTTTGTAAATTGTAATGCCAGTCCCAATTTGCACACATTTCTCTCTAAATTTCCATGATTCCCCACCAGCGATTGTAAGAACAAAAGAAAATCAGATGCCAACACTTCCTGGCAATGATTCCATCCACTGTAAAAAAAGCCAAAGTCAAGATAACCTGACTTTGACTTTTCTACAATGGCAGGCAGAAATCAACTGCCCAATATATATCAGTGTCCCGATTGGGTCACTTTTTATTTTTTCTCTTCTTCGTTAACTTCCGTGTACTCTGCATCAACTACATTATCGTCCTGAGCAGATTCGCCAGCACCGGCTTCGCCAGCTTGCTGAGCTTTTGCCGCTTCTTCATAAAGCTTCATTGTCAAAGCTTGAACGATTTCATTAAGCGCATCTTTTTTCACGCGGATTTCTTCAAGCTCATTTTTCTCGATTGCAGCTTTCAGTTCGTCCTTCGCTTCATTCGCTTTAGTTACTTCCGCTTCGTCAACTTTACCTTCTAGATCTTTAAGCGTTTTTTCCGTTTGGAAAACTAATTGATCAGCTTCGTTACGAAGTTCGACTTCTTCTTTACGTTGTTTATCGCTATCGGCATTTTCTTCCGCCTCACGTACCATGCGGTCGATTTCTTCATCAGAAAGGCCTGAAGATGATTTGATGGTGATCGCTTGTTCTTTGTTTGTGCCAAGATCTTTCGCACGAACGTTCACGATACCATTTTTATCGATATCGAATGTCACTTCAACTTGTGGAATTCCACGCGGTGCCGGTGGAATGTCACTCAATTGGAAACGACCAAGAGTTTTGTTATCCGCTGACATTGGACGTTCACCTTGCAGAACATGGATATCAACTGCCGTTTGATTATCAGCCGCTGTCGAGAATACTTGTGATTTACTTGTCGGAATCGTAGTATTACGGTCAATCAGTTTCGTGAATACTCCGCCCATCGTTTCAATTCCAAGTGAAAGTGGAGTTACATCCAGAAGGACTACGTCTTTAACATCCCCTGTCAATACGCCACCTTGAATTGCAGCACCCATGGCCACTACTTCATCAGGGTTAACACCTTTGCTTGGTTCTTGACCGATTTCCTTTTTGATCGCTTCAACAACCGCAGGAATACGTGTAGATCCGCCAACAAGGATTACTTTGTCGATTTCAGATGCTGAAAGGCCAGCATCTTTCAATGCTTGACGAGTTGGTCCCATAGTGCGTTCCACAAGACCTGAAGAAAGCTCATCGAATTTAGCTCTAGTCATCGTTACGTCCAAGTGAAGCGGGCCAGCATCTCCAGCTGTGATGAATGGTAAAGAAATTTGAGTTGAAGTTACGCCGGAAAGATCTTTTTTCGCTTTTTCAGCTGCATCTTTCAAACGTTGAACCGCCATTTTGTCTTTTGAAAGGTCGATTCCGTTTTCTTTCTTGAATGCTTCTACTAGGTAATCGATGATGACTTGGTCGAAATCATCTCCACCTAGACGGTTGTCACCGGCTGTCGACTTAACTTCGAAAACGCCATCCCCAAGTTCCATGATCGATACGTCAAATGTACCGCCGCCAAGGTCGAATACAAGGATCGTTTGATCTTCTTCCGTTTTATCCAAACCGTATGCAAGTGCTGCAGCTGTAGGTTCGTTGATGATACGTTCCACTTCAAGTCCAGCAATTTGACCGGCATCCTTAGTCGCTTGACGTTCTGCATCATTGAAATAAGCAGGTACAGTGATAACAGCTTTTGTAACTTTTTCGCCAAGATACTCTTCAGCGTATGATTTTAAGTATTGAAGGATGATTGCAGACACTTCCTGAGGTGAGTATTCTTTTCCTTCAATTACTTCTTTATGGTCGGTACCCATATGGCGTTTAATGGAAATGATCGTGTTAGGGTTAGTAATCGCTTGGCGTTTTGCCACTTCCCCCACTTGTCTTTCTCCATTTTTGAATGCCACTACGGATGGTGTTGTACGGTTTCCTTCTGGATTCGGGATTACTTTTGGTTCCCCGCCTTCAAGTACAGATACACAAGAGTTTGTTGTACCTAAGTCAATACCAATAATCTTGCTCATAGTTTCACTACCTCCCAATTATTATATGTAAAAATCTTATTCGTTCACTTTTACCATTGCAGGTCGAATAACACGGTCTTTAAGAAGGTATCCTTTTTGGAATTCCTCGACGACGATGTTAGAACCGAAGTTTTCATCTTGAACTTGCATGACCGCTTGATGCAAACGCGGATCGAACTCTTCACCAACCGAACTGATCGGTTCGATGCCTTCTTTAGTCAATGCATCAGTAATCGCTTTGTAGACCATTTCCATGCCAGATAGCAGGGATTTCGTCTGTTCATTTTCCGCTTCGATTTTTGTAGCTCTTTCAAAATTATCAAGAGCCTCCACTAAATCAACGGCAATACTTTGAACTCTATATTTTTGAGCCGCCTCCATATCAAGCTTGGCACGGCGTCTTGAATTATCAAAATCGGCCTGCAGACGAAGATAACGGTTATCCATTTCTTCGATTTTTGCCTGAAGCTCAGCAATCTTTTCATGAGCCAATTGAAGTTCATCTTTTTCAACTGGAGTTTCCTCCTGGTTTTGTTCAGCTGGAATTTCATCTTCAGCGAAAACTGCATCTGCAGCGCTTTCCTCGATTGTTTCATTTTCCAATGTTTGTTCTTCGTTTTTATTTTCTGTCACAATCTCACCTCCCTAAAAGGGTTATACAATTTATGCTAAAGTAATACGTCAGGCTGCGGAGTATGACCTCCGCCACCTTAACAATATTACCTTTGCTCCTATTTTTGATACAGTTTTGTCATCAGGGCCGTTAAATCTTTCGAGAAAAACGAAAGCAAACTGATCACTCTCGAATATTCCATTCTCGTTGGACCCAATATGGCTAATGTGCCCACTTGCTCCTGCCCGATTGAGTAGGTTGCCGTAATCAAACTGCAGTCATCGAGCACTGTGTTTTGATTTTCACGGCCAATCTTGACGTGGATGCCCGATGGATTTTGGGTAATGAGTTCATAAAATCCCTGTTCCTGCTCAATCATTGATAAAAGCGTGCTTACTTTAGCAATATCATGGAACTCCGGCTGCCTCAGCATATTCGTTTTCCCGCCGAAAAATATCTTTTCGGGTTTTGTGTCCGTCAGGGTATCCGCCAGGACCGAGACCATCGATCCATAGTTATGGATGTGACGGCTCAAAAGAACAGCCACTTCCTTATAAATCTTATCCTTTAGATCAACCAGCGGAACATCGACCAAACGGGAATTTAATATGTTCACCATCTTTTCAATTTCGTTTATATCCAAAGAAGGCGGTAAGGAAATCATTCGATTTTCCACATGACCTGTATCAGTGATAATGATGGCTATTGCCGTTTCGGGGCTCAGAGGAATGATCTGGATTTTTTTCAGCTTATGCTCATTCACTTTTGGCCCCAGTACAATCGCCGTATAATTCGTCAGTTCCGAAAGTATTTTCGCTGACTTTTGAACGATCTTTTCCAATTCATAAATTCGCTCTACAAAAACGGATTTTAATATCTTCATTTCATTCTTTTTCGGAGCTTGAGGAGAAAGTAAATGATCCACATAATATCTATACCCTTTTTCAGAAGGAATCCTACCGGAAGAAGTATGGGTTTTTTCTAAAAATCCCATTTCTTCAAGATCAGACATTTCGTTTCGAATTGTGGCAGAGCTGAACGTAATTTCATCTTTCTTCGACAAGCTTCGTGACCCAACTGGCTGTGCAGAATGGATAAAATCCTCGATTATCACTTGTAGAATCAATAATTGACGATCAGTTAGCATGTATGATCACCTCTGTTAGCACTCTGTCTCTCCGAGTGCTAATATACTAATAAATTATCAAATGAAGCTTATGATGTCAACAATGAAAACCCCTAATTCATCGTTAAAATAACATAGATTTACTTCACTCGGAATCAATAACGCCTAAAAATGATTGGAACACTTCATTTCCAAGCAATTTTCCCCGTTCGGTCAAGCGCACGAACCCGCCTTCTATCTTAAGCAGACCCTTTGCCGATTCTTCTTCGAGCGGTTTCCTGAAAATCTCCGTCATTTCAACAAAAAATTTATTCTTGAAGATTTCCAATGAAACTCCTTCCGTTTTTCGGAGACCCAAAAACATCTCCTCTTCCATCCGTTCATGAAGCGGTACTGGGTGCTCCTCCAAAACAGGCAGCTGGTTCGCCATCAATGGTGCGATATATTTCTTCACCGGACCATGATTGGCCACTCTTGTTCCTCCAGTATAGCCATGTGCACCGGCACCAATCCCATAATACTCCGCATTATCCCAATATGTCAGATTGTGCCGGCTTTCAAACCCTTCACGAGCAAAATTACTGATTTCATATTGATGCAGGCCATGCTTCTCCATCTCTTCCATCAGCCTCTCATACATCGAAGCCTCGAGCTCCTGCGGCGGCAGGTTTAATTTACCCCTTCGCATCTGATTATAAAAAACCGTCTTCGGTTCAACGATCAATGAGTAGCTCGAATAATGCGGCAATTGAAGGGCAATCGCTTTATCCAGCGTATCATTGAAATCTTCCATCGTTTGGCCCGGCAATCCATAAATCAGATCGATGCTGATATTCGTAAAGCCAACCTCTTGAGCCAGATGAATCGTTTCATATACTTCTAGAGCCCGGTGGGTCCGGCCAATTCGTTTTAATAATTCATCATTGAAGCTTTGCACACCAAAGCTAAGTCTATTGACACCTGAATGATAAAGTATCTCGAGTTTTTCTCTCGAAAGATCCCCTGGATTGGCTTCAAATGTATATTCAGCCTTTTTGGGGTCAAATGGCAGGGTTTCATTGATTGCTTCACATAAGAATGCAAGCTGCTTTTCATCTAGAGAGGTCGGTGTCCCTCCACCGACAAAAACAGTATCCAATCCTGCAGTCGGGTATTTGGAAAGCTGCATCACCATTTCCCTTTTCATCATCTGTAAATAATCGTCGACCGGCTGTCCCTGCAAAAACACTTTATTAAAATCACAATAGTGACAAATATGTTCACAAAATGGTATATGGAGGTAGGCGCTTTTAATCATTGTGTTCACAACCTTTTAATCGAATGAGTCGATAGAAAAAGAGGCTAGATCTCCTCTACCCTCTTTTTTCTATCTATCGTTTATTTTATTTATTTTTTTGGTGTCGTATCATCCATTTTCAAAACAGCCATGAAAGCTTCTTGCGGCACTTCAACGGAACCTACCTGTTTCATCCGCTTTTTACCTTCTTTCTGTTTTTCGAGCAACTTACGTTTACGGGAAATATCGCCGCCGTAACATTTAGCCAATACGTTTTTGCGCATTGCACTAATCGAAGAACGGGCCACGATTTTTTGCCCGATTGCCGCTTGGATCGGCACTTCAAATTGTTGTCTTGGAATCAATTTCTTCAATTTTTCAACAATGACTTTACCGCGTTCATAGGCAAAATCCTTATGAACGATGAAACTTAAAGCATCGACAGTTTCAGCATTCAGTAAGATATCCATCTTCACAAGCTTGGACGGTTTGTAGCCAATCAACTCATAATCGAATGAAGCATAACCTCTTGTATTGGATTTCAATTGATCGAAGAAATCATACACGATTTCCGATAAAGGTATTTCATAATGAATGCTCACACGGGTCTCATCGATATATTCCATATCAATGAAGTTGCCGCGTTTATTTTGACAGATTTCCATGATCGTTCCGACGAACTCCGTCGGTGCCATCATCGTCGCTTTGACGTATGGCTCCTCGACCCGTTCAATCTTTTGAGCATCTGGCATATTAGACGGGTTATCTACTTTCAGGACCGTTCCGTCTGTTTGGATCACATCATAAATAACACTCGGCGCAGTTGTGATCAGATCAATTTTGAATTCACGTTCAATCCGTTCCTGGATAATTTCCATATGAAGGAGTCCAAGGAATCCGCAACGGAAACCGAAGCCCAATGCTTGCGATGATTCCGCTTCGAACTGCAGCGCTGAATCGTTCAATTCCAATTTCTCTAACGCATCCCGTAAATCATTGAATTTCGATGCGTCAATTGGGTAAAGACCGCAATATACCATCGGATTCATCTTCCGGTAGCCCGGCAATGGTTCTGTCGCACTATTCACGGCACTGGTAATCGTATCACCAACAGTCGTATCACCAACGTTTTTAATGGCTGCCGTAAGGAAACCTACATCACCGACGTTCAGTTCATCCAACAGCTGGGTCTTTGGATTGAAGACACCCAATTCGGTTACATCAAATTCCTTGCCCGTGGACATCATTTTGATTTTGTCGCCCACTTTAATGGAACCTTCAACAACACGGATATAAGCAACCACACCGCGGTACGCATCAAACAGTGAATCGAAAATAAGCGCCTTGAACGGGGCATCGGGATCTCCCTGTGGAGCTGGGACCAATTCAACGACCTGCTCCAAAATCTCCTCGATTCCGATTCCCGCTTTAGCTGAAGCCAAAACTGCATCGGAAGCATCCAACCCGATTACTTCCTCGATTTCTCCACGTACCCGTTCCGGATCGGCACTCGGCAAATCAATTTTATTGATGACCGGAATG
This sequence comes from Peribacillus sp. CSMR9, assembly GCF_033141925.1. NCBI lineage: Bacteria > Bacillati > Bacillota > Bacilli > Caryophanales > Bacillaceae > Peribacillus > Peribacillus sp. CSMR9. Next base: position 80,174 of record NZ_JAOPHO010000009.1, on the reverse strand, counting down.
ATTTCCAGATTGTTGTCCAAAGCTAAATACACGTTTGCAAGCGTTTGGGCCTCAATCCCCTGTGCCGCATCGACAACAAGGACAGCCCCTTCACAAGCTGCAAGGCTTCGTGACACTTCATACGTAAAATCGACATGTCCCGGTGTATCAATAAGATGGAAAATATATTCTTCGCCATCTTTCGCATTATATTTCAATTGAATCGCATTCAATTTAATCGTAATTCCACGCTCACGCTCTAAATCCATGGAATCCAACAGTTGACTCTTCATTTCACGCTGAGTCATGGCGTTCGTTTTTTCAATGATACGATCCGCCAATGTAGATTTACCATGATCAATATGAGCGATGATGGAAAAGTTACGAATCTTTGATTGTCTTTTTAATTTTTCTTCTCTATTCATGACGTTCACTCCCACTAGTCGACACAATACACTATTTTTTATTATATCAATAGAAAATGCAAGATTCAACAGAATAGTTACAAAAGAAGCATCATTACAGGGCAAAGCATAAAAAAAGGCTGCATTCCGGATTCGGATGCAGCCTTTGGATAGGGCACACTCAACTTATTCCACACCTAAATCATATCGATAAGTGCTTGGAAGGCCCCTGATATGGTATCTCCAAGTGCTTTGCCGATCGAAGAGAAAAAGTTGAATGCTTTCATTTCTTCAAGCTTTTCTTTTTTCGTCTCCAAATCATGACTTGTTACTTTTTGTCCAAGGATATCCGCTTCCATCTCCCCTTTGTCCGATTGGTTAATGATGAATGCACTATTCAAAGAGGGATCCTCATACCCCTTCATTTTTTTCATCCCATCGTTCGCTTGCTGCATCCCAATAAGGACACCTAAAAATAATACGAGTACAATCCCTGTACATTTCAACCAAAATCGAACCATGATAGAGAACTCCTTTCAATTACTTCGCTTCCGATTCCCCAGTCGTTTTATCCACTGCTTTGGCATCCCAATAAAATTCGCTGAAAGCATCGCTGAAGGCATCAACGGTTAAGTACATTTCCTCGAATGTATTATCAACACCGCCAATTTCAATGAGCATGGCATTGCCTGACAAATCCTGATTATATATACCATTATGGCTAGTTCCGCCCTGTTTCATAAGCCCGCGTGAAATCCCTGGGTATTTTTTCTCCAAAGCTATATGAAGCTTATTGGCAAGTGCGGCATTTTTTTCATAGTTCGGATTATTGCCCCCGATCACGAAGGCGATTTTGGCATACTCTTTACCTTTGATCGTAATTGTCGTATCTTTTTTCCGCTTTGCATCGCGATGGATATCAATCAGATATTCCAAATCTTTGTTAGTGGCCAATGCCGTCTGGACTGACTTTCGGGATTCTTGATAGGATTTGGTATAATTCAATCCTTTATTATTGAGATTTCCCATGATATCCGTTTTATCGAGCGAGGAACCAATCCCCTTCTCAGCCAGATCTTCAACCATCCTTTTCCCGAGCTTCGTAATATTGATTTTAGAATGGTAGGCCAGATCCGGATTGGTCACGCCTTTTAAATAAGGAAGGTACGATTCCCGGTTATGGCTATGATAAATCTCGACCACTTTCCGGCCATTGGTCGTTTGATTCGGCTGATTGGCCACTCCTTTTTCCGGTTCTTCAATCTCATCCAGGTTTTGCAGGGATGCATCCCTTTCTTCATTCAGGACGTCTACTGGCGGTGAGGATTCATACGGCATATTCGTATAATTCGTCCCCTCCCCAGCCACGAGGATTTCATTATCAAAAATCGAGAAGCCAGGAAGTTCCCGGCCAAGTAAACTTCGCGGGTCCTCAAATGAAATGTTAGTCGAGACTTTTATCAATTGATTCGTGATCACCGATTCCTGCTTACCTTCTGGCAGGGCATTAAAAAAATAATGATTTTCATTTGCCAGCATCGCGAACAGCATTTTTCCTGAAAATTGGTTCGCAACGGTATGTACGGAATTCGACGATATCCGATATTCCGGTCTTAGGGAAGTCATGACCCCGCTGACTGAAAAAACAAAAAGAAGCAAGGCGAGAATACCTAGAAAAGTTTTTATTATTGTTGATCCGTGAATAGCTGTTATGATTCCTGGCGAATTTCTTCTTTTCATTCTTCCACCCTCTCTATAGCTTGTCTATTAATACCTATGACTTTGCTAGAAAGGGTAGAACACCATTTTTGGGCACTTAAAATGATTTAACGGGTATAGTAACCGGTATTTTCTTGATTTATTGAATGATGCAGCGCTGCATTTAACCCATTGGCTATCAAATTGGCCATATCCTCAATGAAAACATCCACTTCCTTCGGTGTAACCATTAAATTTTGGCCAAGCGGTGACAGCACCTCATATATCAATTTCCGTTTCTCTTCATCAGGGAGGACACCTATCATCCCCAAGAAGGTTTGGCGTTCCTTTTCGCCTGGCATATCCTCTTCGGTCAGCTTTGTACGTTTTCCAAAACTGAATCCAGCGGGTGCCAATGAACGTGATGGTCTGTCCCCTTCATTCAATTCCTTGCCAAAATGCTTCAATATATAATCAATCGTATCACTGGCAATTGATACGGCATCTACTACGGTTGGTATTCCAATAGCTATAACAGGAACTCCCAGTGTTTCCTGACTCAATTCTTTTCGTTTATTTCCCACACCAGAACCTGGATGGATGCCTGTATCCGTAATTTGAATCGTTGAATTCACACGGTCGATCGAACGGGCAGCCAAGGCATCAACGACGATCAGGAAATCAGGGTTACTTTTTTCGATGACCCCTTTTATGATGTCACTCGTCTCGATTCCCGTAATCCCCATCACACCAGGGGAAATCGCACTGACCGGGCGATAGCCTTCCTTGACGGACTCCGGCTGCAATTCGAACAAATGCCTCGTGACTACAAGATTCTCAACGACAGCAGGCCCTAGAGCATCGGGAGTAACATTCCAATTACCAAGTCCGACAACTAAACAACTGCTTTCTTTGGTGATTTTATTCCGTTGCAAGAAGTAAGCCAGTTCGTTGGCAAACACCTTTTCCACCCGCTGCTGGGTATCCGTATCCTGCTGGCGGATCCCCTGGACTTCGATGGTCAAGTAGCTGCCCTTTTTTTTACCGATTTCTTTTTCCCCCTCAGCCGTGACCTCGACTAAGGATACCTTCAGATCATCCACTTCTTTTTCCTTAATAATGACCCCTTCGATTCGGGATACATCCACTTCCTCAACAACACCTTTATGTTCAAGGGCAATTTCCTTTGCTTCAATCGCCAAATCTGTTCGAATTCCGTATTCACTAAGGTCCAAATTATTTTCCATAACGGCCTCCTGATGTTTGAATTGATATCTAATCTAGTAATTTCCATAGTCTCTCTTAAACATTCTGTCGTTTTTGCTTTTTTATTATTCATTTTTTTGGTACAATGAACCATGACGAGATGAATTTATTCCTGAAATTATAATTCCTTTTCGATTCTCAATCTGAAGTATTGCATATTTATGAGCAGTCTGATAGAATATCACTTGTGCTATTTGATATGGATTTGAAAAGTCGAGTTCATATAATCTCGATTTCTTTGTAGGAGGTGAACGGAATGCCAAACATTAAATCTGCTATTAAACGTGTAAAAATTAACGACAAAAAACGCGTTCATAACATTACTGTTAGATCAACTATGCGTACTACAGTGAAAAATGCTGAAGTTGCATTAGCTGGTGAAAACGTTGAAGCTGCTAAAGAAGCTCTATTAACAGCTGCTGTGAAATTAGACAAAGCTGCATCTAAAGGATTAATCCATAAAAATGCGGCAGCCCGTAAAAAATCTCGTTTAGCGAAAAGACTTAACGCTCTTAACGCATAATGACAAAAAATTAAACGATCCAATTGGATCGTTTTTTTTGTGCGTGTTTTTTTGTTCAAAAAAGGTGACAGGGTTTCTGCCACCTTTTTTATCATCTAATTTTCAAGAGCAGCAATTCAAGTGTTATCGCCTTATCTGCCTGTCCAGTCTTCATTTTATAATCCGCCTCCGCTAAGTCGTTCATGATGCTCAACAGCTCGCGTTCCTGGAATTTTCCCGTCTTTTCAAGTGCCAGCTTTACCCTGTAAGGGTGCACCTTCAGTTGTCCGGCAATTTTTTGCTGGCTATAGCCTTGACGTGAAAGCTCTTTCACCTGATACATTAACCTGACCTGTCCCGCCATAACACTCAATATCTTGATCGGCTCTTCATTCTGCCTGAGAAGATCGTGTAAAATCGTCATGGCACTCTCCATCTTCCGCTGCAAAACATGGTCAACAAGCGTGAAGATATTCTGCTCAAGGGATTTAGCGACCAGCTTTTCCACTACCTCGACCGTAATGTGTTTATCAGCTTCAGCATAAAGCACCATTTTATCCAATTCATTTGTCAGCATCATCAGATTCGTTCCTGCAAGTTCAAGTAAAAGCTCTGTAGCTTGTTCATCTATTTGGACGGAAGAGGCTGCGACCCGCTCCTTCACCCACCCCTTTAATTCATGGTCACCAAGCTTCTTTGCCTCAACGAGAACCGCCTTACGCTTCAGTTCCTTGGTGATTTTTTTCCGTTCATCCAGTTTCTCATAAGGTGCGGTCAACACGACAATAGAATAAGGAACGGGATCAGCCAAATAGGCTTCAAGCCTTTTCACATTATGTTCAACTCTTGACTTCGTTTTTTCAGCTGTCAGAAAAAATGGGTTTTGCATGAAAACAAGACGCCTTTCCCCGATAAACGGGAGGGTTTCAACATCTTCAAGCGCTGTTTCAACAGGCGTCTCTTCCAAATCAAATTGAGAAAAGTTAAAATCCATCTCATCTTCGTGAAGGACATTCTCGATCAATAGCTGCTTCGTTTCATTAATTAGATAGGCCTCCGTTCCATATAACATGTATACTGGCGCGAATTGCCCTTTTTTTATACTTTTCCATACGTCTAATACCAATAGAATCCGCCTCTTTTTTATGTATTCTTCTCTAATGGTATAGGTGGATGGACCATTTGACAAGCTATAAAGGGAACTAGCCCTCTAAAGGGCTAATTCCGGATCTATATGAACACTTTCAAGAAAGGCCCGGGTAATCTCCCTTGAAAGCGGGTAAAGTATTCATGTAGAATTCAAAAATCGAGCTTTGCTTTTTCGCTTGCTTTGTTTGTACTTTTATTTTGACCTCAAAATCCCAAACTATTTGTGACAACTCTTGTCAGTAAAGGAAATGAAGAAGTGTAGCCTGTAGATTTTTTTTTGGTAATGTTTTATACTATTAGCAGAAATAGGAGGGGTAAACAATGAACGAATTCGAAAAGAATGTCCAATCAAAAACAGATGACGTCGCTGATTCCGCTATGGGATTCATCGGTTCTTTTGTATTTTTCGCCGCCATGTTCACCATAGCTGTCGTCATTAAAGCTGTCGGATCCTGATTTCATTTACTACATGCACTTATTTTTCCTGAAGGAGGCTGCCGTTGCAGTCTCTTTCTTATTGATTTTCTACATACTATGGAAGAGTCTTCCGAAAGGTTCCTTTACTTTTATAATACTTGTAAATAATAGCTCCATCCTCATCCGTCCTGAACACTTTAATGCCATTTCCCTCCAGATTTCCAATTACGTCTCCACGAGGGTGACCGTAGCGATTATCCTTTCCAACTGAAATAAGCGCAGCTTTCGACTGTAGCTGTTCAAGGAAGGGCGTGGAAGAAGATGTTTTACTGCCATGGTGACCAACCTTCAAGATATCCGCCTGCAGCTGCGGAAATGTGCTTAACAGTTCCCTTTCCCCCTCTTCTCCCATATCTCCAGTCAATAGCCATGACAATCCCCCAAGCTTTGCTAATAGAACTATCGAGGAATCATTCTTATCCTCTTTTTTTTCATATGGACTTAGCACGGAAAACGCAGCTTCGCCCACTGCCCAATGATCCCCCCTCTTCGTAACCGTCATTTTAATCTTTTTATCTCTTGCAATGGCCACAAAATCCAAATCCCGATAATGCTCTTCACTCCAGCCTCCAATAACAATCTCCCTCACCTTGAAATTTTCAATTAATTCCTTTGCACTTCCCATATGATCTGAATCTGCATGAGTTAAAATCAGTTTGTCCAAGTGCTGGATTCCCTTACTTTTCAATAATGGAATAATGATATCATCCGCCGTATTGAATTTCTTTCTCCTTTTTGCCCATGTTTCGATTGGAAATGTAATTTGCCCTCCCGTATCAATCAGATAATTACCGCGATTGAACGGCAGGATAATTAAAATGGAGTCACCTTGTCCAACATCGATTATCTGTACTTCACCAAAAGGTGAGAACCTTTGTAAATTATATTGAAAAAGCAAAAGAACAATCATGATTCCGCACCAGATTTTACATTTTTCAAAAGATTCATCCCAAGTCAGGTATAACCCTAAAAGGGAAATAACAAGTAATGTCATCATGATGAAAGGCGGTTTTCCAAACGTAATGGATGCAAGGGGCAAATCCGATACCGCATCCGCGGCTTTATTAGAGAGTATGAAAGTGAAGTTCAAAATTGATATGAGGGGTTGCCCCAGGGAAGGTAGCAATAAATGAATGAAGAGGGTAATCAGTGAAAATGGCAGCAAGATGATGGAATAAAGAGGAATATACAATACGTTCAAGAACACGCCAAGAAAAGATACTTCAAAAAAGTGAAAAAGTAAAATGGGAAGGGCAGCCAATTGGGATATGGAACTGATGATAAATAGCTGCATCGTTTTTTGCGGGTATTGTAAGAAAATGCTTGAGGACATGATAATGGAGAAAGTGACTGCGAATGAAAGCTGAAAGCCTATATCATAGAGCATATTAGGCTTAAAAATCAACAGTGCCATGTAAACCGATGCAATTGTGGCACCCGCCGAGATTCGCTTTTTGAACAGCAGGAGTAAAAAGAAAAGCATAGCCATTAAACACGATCTAACCACTGATGGGCTAGCACCTGAAAGTATCATGTAAATTGGAAGGAAAATCAGAATGGCTACCATCATATTTTCCCTTGTAATTCCAACCCTGATGCCAAGATAAAATAACATTCCCGTTAAAAAACTTACATGAAGACCGGAAATCGCCAGTAAATGAACCAGACCCAACCGCTGATAATTAGTAAGGTCGACTTCATCTATATCTGTCTGGTCGCCGAATATGAGAGCTTGGACAAAACCGCTCGATTCTTCCGGAAAGTGTTCACTAATATACGTAATTCCCTTCATTCGCAAATTACGAATCGAAACGACAATCGAGTTTCCAACCTCTTGGCATTCTCGAAATGAAATGGAATCTGCTTTAAATATCCAATGGGTGCCTTGGCGCAAAAGATAACGCTGGTAATCGAAACTGTTTTCATTCCTGTTTTTGTCGGGAACTTGCAAATTCCCTTTGGCCGGACATGATAAACCGATTCGCAGAAGCTGGCTAAGCTTTGCTTTTTCTTGTTCGGTGGTGATGTTATAACGAAGCATTAGCCGCTCGCCTTTCTCACTGCCAACGAATCCTTTTAATGAATTTCCATCAATATTCGGTGGATCGGTAAATGTGATGATGAATCGACTTTCCGTTCCATGATATACAGAGTTGTTCCGTTGATCGGAGAAAGAGGCAGCCCCTAAGAAAATCCCCATGATCACTAAATGAAGGCTAAGGGCCTTTACGCTCAACCCGACTGATAAATAAAGGAAACAGAGAAAAATAAGGATAATGATCAGCTGCCCTACATGTAAAAATGAATGGGCCGAAACCCCAAATGTGGCCGAAACGGCTAATAAGATAAGGTGTCTAGCCATGCCTGCCCCCCCGTCCTATTTAATTGTCAAATATCTGTTTGGCCTGCTTTTCCAGCTCCAATACAGCTTCTTTTCCCAGACCTGTTCGTTCAAGTTGAGCTAGCAACGAGAACACAAAGTCCTTTTTCTCTTTTCCATTAACATCTATGGCCCCTTTCGCTTCGACCTTTTCTGTCTTGACACCAGCCTGTTTAAATAACTCCAGGGCATATGGATGGTTTTTGTAATCCTCCGCATAATAAACAGCTTTGATTCCAGCTTGGATGAGTGATTTACAGCACTGAAGACATGGAAAATGCGTCACATATATTTCTGCCCCATCAGCTGGCACTCCAAATTTCGCACATTGTAAAAGTGCATTCATTTCAGCATGTATCGTTCTGACACAATGATTATCAATTACATAACAGCCATCATCAATACAGTGCGTCCCTCCTGCAATGGACCCATTATATCCTCCCGCAATGATCCGGTTATCCCGGACGATCGTCGCTCCTACAGCGAGGCGTGTACATGTGCTTCTTAAAGCTAATAAATGGCTTTGCGCCATGAAATATTGATCCCAACTAATCCTGTTCATGTTGTAACCCCTTACTCCCTAGAATGATTTTCTTCAATTTTACCCTCTTCCTGTCCATTTGTGTAGCAAATTCAATCATTCATTGCACCGAAATGGAATCCTGTAACTTTTCAAACGTTTTATCGCCGATTCCCGATACCTTCTTCAATTCATCTACCTGCTTGAATTTCCCCACTTTTTCCCTGTATTCCAGGATCGCAATCGCTTTGGATGGTCCAATTCCCGTCAGTGTTTCCAAATCTTCCTGCGTAGCTGTATTCAAGTTCACCTGTCTCCCTGACGGCCCCTTAGCGGCGGCATTACCAGGCGGACCGACTTGTATATCCTCCAAGATTCCCTTGTCTTCTTCACCTATTTCCGGTACATAGATGACCATTTGGTCTTCAACGATTTGGGCAAAGTTCACTTTATCCTTATCGGCCTTGTCCGTAAAACTGCCCGCATCTGTGATCAAATCGATTACCCGGTCACCTGCCTGGGCCGTAAATAAGCCTGGGGCCTGCACCGCTCCTTTAACATCCACTTTAATGATTACTGGTTCGGCAGGCGTTTCATTTTCACTTTGTTCGATTTTATCTTCATTTGCCGTAACAGCAAATATATCTTCCGTATCAACCGGACCTTTCCCTTGTTGCAAAAAAAAGTAAATTCCTGCTGCCCCAGATACCAACGCAACGGTAATCATCGCCATTTTCTTTTTTAAAATTTTTTCCATTCATTTTCCTCCTTGCTAGTTTTCGCACAATACATTGTCATAGGACAGATTAAAAATACATAGGGTTTCTAGGAGAATCAATCGCTTAAGTGAGAGGAGTTGATCGGCATTGAAGAAAATCGGTGTAATTGGAACCGGCAATATGGGGACCATTTTAATCGAGGCGTGGCTGGAGGCAAAAATATTGAATCCGGCTGATCTAATCATTACAAATCGAACAATTTCCAAAGCATTGACGCTGAAAGAAAAACACCCTGGTATCAGGGTTGCGGAGAGCGCTGCCGAAATCGTCCAGCAAGCGGACTTTATTTTTATCTGTGTAAAACCATTACAAATAGATAGCCTGTTGCAGGGAATCAAACATCATATAAAAAGGGATCAGCTGGTTATTTCCATCACAAGTCCTGTTTCAGTCTCCCAGCTTGAATCGGCAGTGAATGCCCCCTGTGCCCGTTTTATACCGAGCATAACGAACCGTGTGGGTTCAGGAGTATCGTTACTGAGTTTCAGCGAGAGCTGCAGTAAGGAGAAAATGTCAGCTTTATTTGATTTGGCCTCCGCCATATCGGCACCGGTCATTATTGAAAATGATATTACACGGGTAGCTTCCGATATCGTCAGCTGCGGTCCTGCCTTCTTCAGCTATTTAGCACAAGCTTTTATTGACGCGGCTTGCCAAACGACGAAGATAGATAAGGAAACCGCTACAACTTTGACTGAAAACATGCTGGTTGGCTTAGGGGAACTGCTTGGTAAAGGAGTTTATACATTGCCGACCTTGCAGGAAAAGGTTTGTGTAAAGGGTGGAATAACGGGTGAGGGGATCAAGGTTTTAGAAGCTGAAACCGGGGAAATGTTCCATCATCTTTTTCAAGCGACACATGAAAAGTTTGCAGAGGATCTTCACGAAGTTGAAAAGCAGTTCGGCCATCCTTATTAATATTCGTAACATATATCTCATTTCCTTCTAAAAATAAAAAAAAGAAGAGGTCAGACCTTCACTCGTACAGGGATGTACGAACGGGGATCTTGACCTCTTCTTTCATTTACTGGCTACAAACAAGATTCTTTCGGTTTCCGTTACAAGCGGTGCTTCTTCAAGATCCGCCAGTATTTCAGAAACCGTAAAACCTGCTTCCTTCAACCACTTTTTGTATTGTTCAACCGGATAGGTCCGTTGATAATGCAACTCATCAAAACGGTCGTACAGACCACTTTCATCGTCCCTCACGAAAAAACTTAAATCATGTTCCACACTGTAAGGTTCTTCCCCCGGGAAACAGTCCCATATATAGGATACTTCCTCATCATTGACAGCAAACGTATTATCATGAAAGATTTTTTCCATTTTATAAATCGAATGGATATCGAACAAGAATAATCCGCCATCCTTTAAATGCTCATGAACCCTGCTGAACGTTTTTACTATGTCCGCCTCGTCGCGAAGGTAGTTCAGCGAATCACAAAAAATCGTGACACAGTCAAATTGACCAAGTCCCTCGAGTTCTGCCATATTCTGTTGGAAAAGTGGAATCGATAATCCAAGCCTCACCGCTTTTTCATTGGCAACAAGAAGCATTTCATCAGATAAATCCACGCCGGTGACTTCAAATCCGTGTTGTGCCAATTCAACGGTCATTTCCCCGGTTCCACAAGCTAAATCCAGGACTTTCCTTCCACCAATTCCGTACTGTTCCAGCTTCGCCGTAAGGATCAACAGCCATTTTTCATAGGGTGCATCCTTCATCAATTCATCGTATACATAGGCAAAGCGTTCATAAGTCATGGAGTCAGTTCACTCTCTAGATCTTCAAAAGGTGCATCTCCCCATAAACGTTCAAGGTTATAATAGTTTCTTTCATCCTTATGGAAAATGTGGGCCACTACATCGCCAAGATCCACAAGCACCCATTTCGCTTCGTCAAAACCTTCAAGACGTTTTACATTGATTCCTGATTCATCAGCTTTGCTCTTCATTTCACGAGCTATTGCTTGTACTTGTTTTTCAGAATTACCGTGGCAGATCAAAAAGTAATCCGCTACAAGGGAAATACCTTGCATATTCAATGCTACGATATCCTCCGCTCTTTTATCATCTGCCGCTTTTGCTGCAATTACAAGAAGTTCACGTTCAGTCATTACATCTTCTCCTTCAAATTCATGATCAAATCATTATATGTCTTAAATGTGTCAGGGTAAATTGCCTGATTTCTTTTCATTAAAAAAACAACTGTATTCCTTAAAGCCTGAATGACAGCATGATCCAAATTTCGCTTTGCTGTCAGCCTGACTTCGTCGACTCCAGGGAAAGAACGTCCCGGCTCAATATAGTCAGCAAGGTATATGACCTTATCCAAAAGGCTCATGCCAACCCTGCCAGACGTGTGATAGGCAATCGCATCCAATATTTCTACGTCAGTGATACCCGCTTCCTTTTTCACGAGAAAAGCCCCGACTGGAGCATGCCACAGCTCCATATCATAATCAAGTAACTCCGGCGCCATTTTTTCAGCGATTATTATTTGCTTCATTTCCTCTTTTGGACGAAATTTTGCATAATCATGAAAAATTGCTGCCAATTCTGCCTTTTTGACGTCGGCACCATACAGTTCAGCAAGTTCAATCGCTGATCCGACCACGCCCAAGGTATGAATGTACCGGCGCTCGGTAATTTGTTCTTTGACCAGCGCCAATGCTTTCTCACGATTCATATAAACCATTCCCTTTAATATACTTCACCACTGGATCTGCTATTAAATATTTCACGGTTTTCCCCGTTCTTAGCTTCCTCCGTATCATGGAAGAGGAAATGAACATCTGAGGGACTTTCACCATCGTGATTGGGTATACGGTCTTTTCATTATAACCGGGGCGCTTCACCCCAACGAAATTGACCATGTCCACCAGCTCGTCAATACGGTGCCAATTCGGTAAATACTCAATCATATCTGCGCCAATTATGAAATAGAACTCATTGGTTGGCTCAAGTTCTTTCAGCAATTTTATCGTATCATACGTATAAGATGTGCCTTTTCTTTCTATTTCAATACCTTCAATATAAAAAGATGGGTTTCCGGCTATCGCGTTTTCCAACATAGCCAGCCTGTCCATATCGGTTACTTCCTCCGATTTTTCTTTATGGGGAGGAACATGATTTGGCATGAATCTAATTTCATCTAGCTCAAGGGCATCCAACACTTCATTCGCTATTATTAAATGCCCAATATGTGGAGGATTGAATGTACCGCCAAGAATTCCAATTTTTTTCATAGATAGGTTCCTTAAGGTAATTTAAGTTGTTTGTTTTCTCTTGATTCTTTATACAGCACAATTGTGTTGCCGATAATCTGAACCAATTCCGCTCTTGCACCTTTTGATAAAGAACGTCCCACATCATTGCGGTCCTCTTCACAGTTTTGCAGGATGCTGACCTTTATTAATTCACGTACTTCAAGCGCCTCACCAATTTGCTTGATGAGATTATCATTGACCCCGCCTTTACCAACTTGAAAAATTGGATTGAGGTGATGGGCCTTTGATCGTAAAAATCTTTTCTGTTTTCCTGTTAACATGTGTTACCTCCTAGTTTGTTCAAGACAATCTCTGTCATTCTTGCTGTATCCGGCATAACGCCTGTCCATATCTCAAATGCAAGCGCAGCCTGGTTGATGAACATCCCCAGACCATTTTGCGTTTCCGCCCCTTTTTCCCGCGCTTCAAGCAGCAGCTTGGTTTGCAGAGGGTTATAGATGATATCACAGACGATTGCACCGGTTTTAAGCTGGTCGACCTTCAACGGTGAATGGTCCAATTCCGGACTCATTCCAGAAGAAGTCGTTTGGATGATTAAATCATATTGTGATAAGCTTTCTTCCGCTTCGATAATCGAGAGTGCCTTCGATACTTTATCATATGGGCAATCAGAAACAAGCTGGGCCGCTCTTTCCTTTGTCCGGTTTGCAATATCAACTTGTTTTACCCCTTCTTTAACAAGAGTAAAATAAATCGCACGCGCAGCACCGCCCGCTCCGATCACTAACGTTTTTTTAGCCTTAATGTCACCTGATATTTCATCGCATAAAGATTTGAAAAATCCTTTTCCGTCTGTATTATACCCTATAAACCGACCATTTTTGTTAACAACCGTATTTACAGCCCCGATTGCCAGGGCCAGTTCATCCACTTCATCAAGGAAAGGGATGATTGACGTCTTATGAGGAATCGTGATGTTAAACCCTTCTATACCAAGGGCTTTCATGCCTTTCACGGCATCGTTCAAACCTTCTTTCGTCACATGAAAATGATGATAAACCGCTTCTATATTTTCTTTTTCAAATGCATCATTATGAATGTCCGGGGACATCGAATGTGCAATTGGATCTCCCATTACCCCATATATCTTTTTCATAGACTAGACGACCCCTATATTAGATTAATGATTTACGAACGATCACATTGACACCCTTAGGGACATGTGCAACGATTTTCGCTCCTGGCTCATTGACCGTAACCCAGCCAAGTCCAGAAAACACAATATCCATTTTACCATCTTTCAAGGAAAATTCATGTGGAATCAGCTTCGGAAACTCCTCGATTTGTTCAGGGCGTGGGGGCGTCAATAATTCCCCGGCATGGTTTTTATACAATTCATCGGCATTTTCCAATTTCGTACGGTGGATATTCAATTCATTCGAAAGGTAGCAAGTGAGTGAACGCCTTCCGCCTGAGACATAGTCCAACCGGGCCAATCCACCGAAAAATAGTGTCTGCCCTTCATTCAGTTGGTACACTCTCGGCTTGATTTCCTTCTTCGGCATAATCACCTTGAAGTCCCGTTTGTCCACATAATGAGCCATTTGATGATGATTAATGATACCTGGTGTATCGATCAAAGCCTGTCCATCATCCAAAGGAATTTCGATCATATCCAGGGTTGTGCCTGGGAAGTGGGATGTCGTGATGATATCACCTTCACCACTCACTTCTTTTATAAGACGGTTGATGAACGTCGATTTACCTACATTCGTACAGCCCACGACATAGACATCCTTACCTTTGCGATACCGCTCAATCGCATCAGCCGCTTCAAGGATGTGTTTTCCCTTTTCCGCACTGACAAGCAGGACATCAATCGGGTTAAGCCCCAATTCCTTGGACGATTGCTTCATCCAATTGATCAACTTGTTCGGTTTTACTGATTTAGGCAATAAGTCGACCTTATTACCGATCAAAAGAACATCATTTCTTCCGACAAATCGATGCAGGCCCGGAAGCCAGCTTCCATTGAAATCAAAAATATCGACGATTTTGACGATTAAAGAATCGGTTTCGCCTACTTTATTCAAGATTTTCAAGAAGTCATCGTCAGTTAAGGACACATCCTGAACTTCGTTATAATGTTTCAATTTAAAGCAGCGCTGACAGACGATGCTCTCTTTTTCCAGGGCTGATTTAGGGGCATAGCCCAACTCCTTCGGATCTTCCGTCTGGACCTTCACACCACAGCCGATGCACACTAATTCTTGATGATTGTTCAATTGTGATCCTCCCATTCTATCATTCCTTTTCGTTTAAAAAACGCCATGATCTTTCTTTCAAAATAACGATTGATCTTCGTTCTGAATTCATCGGTCTGCGCAACAGGGACCACTAAGATCGTATGGAACCCGCCTCTGTTCCCTCCCAATACATCCGTCAATAATTGATCGCCGATTACCACCGTTTCTTCTAACTTCAATCCCATCGTCTTACGGGCTTTATGGAAGGCTCTTGCCATCGGTTTTCTGGCCTGGAAGATAAACGGAATGTGAAGCGGATCGGAAAAAGACCGAACCCGTTTTTCATTATTATTGGACACAATCGTCACTAAAATCCCATGATCCCGCATATTGTCGAACCATTTGATTAAATCGGGGGTGGCTGTTGGCCTGTCCCATTCAACGAGAGTATTATCCAAATCGGTGATAACTCCCTTTATCCCTCTTTTTTTCAATTCTTGAGGATCTATATTAAAAATGCTTTTAACATGTTCACTCGGCAAAAATAATTTAAGCATATTGCACCTCTATATTTTCATTAAAATTTACCGTCTCCATCATATCGAATTTTCGGCTCACTTTCAAAAAAAATTAGGAAAGAAGGTCTGACGGTAAAAAAACATCATAATGTATGTTTTCTGATATGGAAAGGCATTTTTTATTAAAGAATGGGAAATTAGCAGGTAAACCAGACCCAAAGAACTAATTATTCCTAAAAGATTTCGACAAAAATTTCATTTATCCAACCTGTGGATAACTTTACTAACATTATCCATACTGATGTGCATCATTTCGTTCACCTTGTAAACAACTTAACCACAGGTTATCCACTTTTAACTGTGGATAACAGAACGATTGTTCTCCAAGTTTATTTCTGATACAGTAGGGGTACATCAAGGAAGACTTATCAATATATGCAAGTAAACACCAAATTATTCCTCGCAATCCCTACTGGAGGTGAGCAGCCGTATATGGCGTTCTGATGCAAAAACTATCTGATGACCTGTTGCTGGAATCCTATTTTAAAGCGCAGAATTTAAAGTTAAGTACCGATTTCATCCGCCTCATAGAAACGGAAATTCATCGAAGATCCTTAACACATAAAATCCGATCAATATTCTAATATGAAATACATAGGCTGACATCAAATGTCAGCCTTCTTATTTTTCATTTGAAGTTAGACGGGTCTCATGAATCCGATTGTTTCACCGACACGGACATCAGCGGGGATGGTTATGTTTCCTTCAAGTTCAAAACTGCCTTTTTCAAAAAGAAGGACCACTGTCGACCCAAAGCTGAAATAAGAAAATTCCTGTCCTTTTTCCAATTCATCCGATTCATCAGTAATGACGATCGAATTTATGAACATGGCTCCGACTTTCACCATTGCCAGACTTCCCGCTTCATTTTTAAGTTCAGTTATTGTACGATAATTTTTTGCCAAAGGCTCTTTTCCATATTTCATTCCCCATTTATTAACGGGGTACGATTTCCTTCCAAGAGTCCAGCGTTTGACCACGGAGCCCTTGATTGGTGCATGGATCCTGTGGTAATGACTCGGGCTTAAGTATAACACGAGATATTTGCCGCCTAAGTACTTTTCCAAAAAAAGCTCATCCCCGAGCATCTCCTCCATTGAATACACCTTTCCCTTAACGACGATCTTTTTATCAGCGCGTATCTCCCCTGAATCCTCGAGTACACCGTCGACGGGAGAAGCCACTGCAGAAGGAGCTGCCGTAATAGGCCTGGCGTCCGCCTTTAACCGCCTTGTAAATAGCTCATGAAGATTCGTATACCCTTTTAAATCCTTACCAAATTCTTGTTGATTAAGGTTGAAAGTTTTTACATATAGTAAAATCAAGGGCCTGCTCCAACGAGATTGGCTAAAATGCTTTAATAAACCTGATGAATACCGACCATTCGTCAGTTCAATAAGAATGCGATACAAAGACTGATACAAATAAAACCACTCCAAATTGTAAAATTATTCAAAAATCACTTGCATAAATTGTGTTAAATAAAATATTATTATATAATAAATACTTATGTTTATTATATTTTGTTTTATTTTGTTTCATTTGAAAGGAGTGAAAAGATGTTTTTATTACACGCCCTAGATCAAACCATTAAAAAAGTGAAAGCACAAACAGCAAATATACTTACTTTAATTAATTTATCCCTTGGTGGATTTGCGATAATTGCCGTGATGCATGGCCAATTGAATTTAAGCCTGCTTTTAATCTTCTTGGCTGCCCTTGCAGATCGCTTTGACGGTATGGTTGCACGAAAGTTTAACATTGAATCGGAATTGGGTAAGCAACTTGATTCCATGTGTGACATCATTTCTTTTGGCGTCGCACCAGCCCTATTATTATACCAAGGAATATTAATAGAATTCGGGGCACCTGGCACACTATTCACGGTTTTCTATATTGGCTGTGGTGCATTTCGCCTCGCCCGCTTCAATATAAGTGAAAGCAATGGATATTTTACAGGAGTTCCCATTACGGTTGCAGGCTGTATCGCTACCTTAAGTTTTCTCGCTATCCCGTATTTTCATCCGGTCTTTTTCTTATCCCTCATGATTATATTATCATTACTCATGGTCAGTCCATTTAAACTAAAGAAAGTTTAAATAAGAAAGCGGATGTCCTTAACTCGGACATCCGCTTTTTTTGTTCATATTCACCCTAAACTAATTTTATGCCTTTCGGACAAGCGGATCGGTCAAACGCATGAATTCTTCTACATCCTTCATACAGGCATTAACTGCTTCTTCCCAAAAATCCCGGGTCGTCAAATCGACGCCTAAATGTTTGTCCGCCAAATCCTCGACCTTCATCGAACCAGTATCCTTTAATAGGGCGATATATTTTTCTTCGAATCCTGCCGGCTCTTTCAGGGCATTCGCGTAAATGCCTAAAGAGAATAAGTAGCCGAATGTATACGGAAAATTATAAAATGGTACACCTGTAATATAGAAATGAAGCTTTGAAGCCCAGAACGTTGGATTATAATCACTTAACGCATCACCATAAGCTTCTTTTTGTGCATCAACCATCAGTTCATTCAATCGTTCGGCACTGACATATCCTTGTTTCCTCTCATCATAAAATCTTGTCTCGAATAAGAAACGGGCATGGACATTCATCAATAATGTTACGGAACGCTGAATTTTATCTTCTAAAAGAACCAGCTTTTCTTCCTCACTGGCCGCTTCCTTCACAGCTGCATCCGCTACGACCATTTCAGCAAAAGTAGAGGCAGTTTCAGCCACGTTCATTGCATATGACCGGTTCAATGGATGGATTTCCCTCATCGCATAAGAATGGAACGCATGCCCCAATTCATGGGCCAATGTCGATACATTTGAAGGGGTACCCGAGTACGTCATGAAAATTCTTGACTGCTTATTTAATGGAAAGCCCGTGCAAAAACCGCCTGGCCTCTTACCTGGTCTGTCCTCCGCTTCAATCCAGCTGTCCTCAAAAGCTTTTTGGGCGAAATGTGCTAATTGAGAGCCGAATTTAGAGAATTGCTGAACGATGAAGTCTGCACCTTCTTGATAATCCATTACTTTGGATTCTGCTGTAACAGCGAGCGGTGCATCCAAATCCGCCCAACTTAATTTATCCAAATCAAGTAACTCTGCCTTCCTTTGCAAAAATCGCACAAGCGGCTCCTTATGATCGGCAATTACATTCCACATGCTTTCGAGGGTTTCCTTTTTCATCCTCCCTATTTCCAGAGGCTCCTTCAAAATATCATCCCAGCCCCTTTTATCATTCACACTGAGACGAAATCCTGCTAAGTGGTTCAAAGTCCGGGCAAAAAGGTCACTTTTCCCCCCCCAAGCTTGTTCCCAAGCAGTAAATAATTCTTTCCGGGCCTTTCCATCAGGATCCGAAAATTTATTCGCCGCTTGGCCTACAGAAAGATTTTCACCCTTATGAGGGATAGTCATTGAACCAACGATCGTATCATACATTTGGCTCCAGCCTTCGAAACCGTCCATGGACAATTGAGTGATTAATGATTCTTCCTTAACTGAAAGCTTTTCCTTTGCCCGTTCCCGACGTTCGTTCAATACGAATTTCAATTCATTCAAAGGTTCTTTTTCAAGGATTTTTTTAAAAAACGCATCATCAAGCTGTATCAACTTTTCATCCAGCTTGCTTAACACCATTTTTAGTGAAGCGACTATCTTCATTTGTTTGATCCGCAGCTGACCTGCCTTTTTATCCTGCGCATTTTGAGCTTCCAGGCATCCGATGAAAGCACCTGCCTGAGACGATTTCATATTTGTATTTTTTAAAAAATCAAATGCCTGGATTAAACTTCCACCATCGTTTCCTTCTGGATTGATTTTGCTAACAAGCCGGTCCAATTCCCCTACCTCTTCGTTAATTTCATTTAAGAAAAGCAGGAACTCCTTAGAGGAGCTTCCCCCTTTAAAAAAGATATCCAAATCCCACGTCAAAGAATATCCCATACTGCATTGCCCCCTTTTTATCAATAATCCTATTATAGAGCTTCATTCAATATTTTTCTAATTTAAAAGAATTTTCAGTATACTTCAGAACATTTTTGTTTATCCCGCAATAAAAGCATGATATGATGAATATATTCTTCGGAAAGGGGTGGTTGATTATATGAAATTCTTTATCCACTTGTCTGCTATCGTCCTAATTCTATGGACACTGCCGATACAGTTCCATCATCACGGACAGCAGCTAACCCTTGAAGAGCACATTGATGTTCATCACTGGGAAAAGGCCGACAAGAAACTGCCTTTCGTCCCTTTCCTTAGTTCCTGGCAGTCCATTATCATTATTATCATTTTTGAATTTTCCATTTTAAGTTTCCTTTATTTTCATTCAAATCTTCGCCGACGATATCTCAGTCCAGTTTTTTTTCAGGCGAATTACGTTGCCACACACTCTGACATTTTATAAAAAAAATAAAATCGAGGAGTGATTAATATGTGGTTCAGACTTATTATGATAGGGGTATTTTCTTTAACCGCTTCACGTATGTTCCTTTTTCAGGGGATCGAGATTTATCATGCATTTGCAGATATGATCAGAAATAAATATTAAAAAAATAGAGTGCGGGGGAATTCCCCCGCACTCTTTTGAATTTTAGCATTCCTATCCTTTTGCTTTCTTTTCCTTCTCTTTTTCTGCCCTGTAAAATTCGTGAAACATCTTCATCAAGGCACGCTTTTCGATCCTTGATACATAACTGCGGGAAATGCCAAGCTCTTTAGCGATTTCACGCTGGGTTTTTTCCTTTTTTAAATCCAGTCCGAACCTGCCGACAATGACTTCCTTTTCCCGTTCATCCAAAATATCAATATACTTTTTCACTTTTTCAATTTCCATATTAAGCTGAATCGTATCGATGACATCTTCCGATTCCGATTTCAGTACATCGATTAAACTGATTTCATTTCCTTCTTTATCCTGACCGATTGGATCATGCAGGGAAATATCTTTTTTCGTTTTCTTAGTCGCTCGTAAATGCATCAAGATCTCATTCTCAATGCATCGCGCCGCATATGTGGCCAGCTTCGTACCCTTCCCATCCGAATAACTCTCAATGGCCTTTATCAAACCAATTGTTCCTATTGAAATCAAATCCTCTGTATCTTCGCCCGTATTCTCGAATTTCTTGACGATATGGGCAACAAGCCTGAGATTATGCTCGATCAGGATGTTACGGGCATCACCATCTCCCTCACTCATAAGCTTTAGATATTTCTTTTCATCCTGAGATGACAAGGGCTGGGGAAAAGCGTTGTTTTTCACATAGGAAACTAATAAGTAAAATTCTTTGATAATATAGCCGACAGCTGTAAGTATTCCGGGCATTGGTTTCATCCCCCGTTTCTTTGCTTCCCTATTCATACCTATGCAACTGTGGGCTTGTACGTGTCTGTCCCACTGAAAGAAATCATGAAAGTATTAAATGTTCAAACCAGAATGGATGAATTCCCAAACGGACGAATACAAACGTACATATAATGAAAGTGAATTTTTAAGGAAAGGAGGGGTTTTAGGATGGGATATAACTTTGGACCATACGGGTGCAGCTATGGTTATCCGCCTCCTGCACCTTGTTGTGAAGGATCCGGTTACTTGTTTAGTTATGGCCTGTTTATTGTCCTCTTGATTTTATTGCTCATTTTCGGGTTTTGGTGGTTCCCGGGATGTGGGTTTGGTTATGGCGGACCAGGTCCGTGCTGCTGATGCAAACAAAGAAAAAAACTCGGCCAGAGTGCCGAGTTTCCCCTTTTACATATTCATTTCAGCGGATGATAGGCTCAACGGAAACATTTACGGATATCTCAGTTCCGATGACCTCAGTGTTAATTAGCGTCATCTACATTGAGAACATGATGGATCACTCCTCACCGCGATTCATCATGTTTCCAACATCCTTTTCCGCTGTTTAGGTGAACATTTTTTTATACAAACCATGTCTATACTGTGAAACGTCGGCAAAACCGTTAGCCGGTATCCTTCTCCTGCCAATAGCAACGCTTCTCTCCTTTTACATATACCAATTTATCCAAATTACCCTCCCACCTTTCTTAAAAATCATTTATGGAATACCAACCTCATATCTCTTTAGAAAAAAGGACGATGCTTCAGCGCTTTATCTAGATGTTCTTCTCGGATCTTGTGGATTCTCTCCTGTTGCAAACATTCCTCGGCAGTCATTTTTTTCAATTTAATCGTGATGGTGAAGAAAAGCATATTCAGTGTCATAATATCACCTCCTTTAAGGGAGCGGCCCAACAAAAAGGCATAAAAAGGCCGCAGAAAGTTACGTCCTCCTGCGGGATTTTTTGAATATAAAAAGGCCGCAGGATAAAACACTTCTCCCTGCGGCCGCTATGTCTGAATGATTAATAAAGCCAAATTGCTTTAGAAATATTCCGCTTGGCACAGGTCGAATGGTATGTGATTGTTATTTGAAACGGACCGGCTGATCTGATTTGTGACGATTCCATATAAATACAATTTCATTTTCCTCGACCTCCCTTTGGAATATTTTATATTACCTGGTAAGTATATCCACAAATTCGATATTTGTAAACGGCTTTTGCCCATTTTTTTGAAATCTCTTTCTTTCTTCCTATTTCCACTTAGCCATTATCACTTAAATGAGGCAATGGGTAGGATATATCTGCCCATATAACGGGCAATAAGATAAACAAAAAAACCTGATTCTTGAAAGAATCAGGTTTTTTTCTATTGTTGTAAAGAGTCCTGGTCATCCATTTCCGCCAGGGTCTTTTTATATTTTTTGGATAATCGGAAAAATACTATGGATATGCCAAGGAACATGATTGTCGCTCCCATATAGACATATGTGTCAATCATTGCTTTGTCGCCAGTGGGAAGGATGGTTCCTAAATAGAAGAACGAGCCGACACATAGCAAGGTGATCGCAAATTGTTTAAAATCGACCATTTTCGAACGCAGCATTGCAGCCGTTTGTTTTTTTCGGTTTTTCATGCCATTCCACCTTCTTTCAAGCTAATAAGATATCGATATCTCATTTTACCATATTCATTCCAAATGACAGGGTGTAAATAATGGCAGCAAGCTATGAAGCGGTCCCTCTTCCGATTTATCCTTTTAGCGCTTGTTCCAAGTCTTCCAATAAGTCTTCAACGTCTTCCAGACCAACTGAAATACGAATCAACCCATCTGTTATTCCTAGCTCTGCACGGCGCTCTGCCGGAATCGAGGCATGCGTCATCAAGGCCGGAATCGAAATTAAGCTTTCCACTGCCCCTAGACTTTCAGCAAGTGTGAAGAATTTCACTTTACTCAAAACCGATTCGGCTTTTTCGGCACTGCCGACATCGAATGAAACCATACCGCCGAAGCCACGCGATTGTTTTTTTGCAATATCATGGTTTGGATGGTTTTCAAGACCTGGGTAATAGATTTTCGAAACGCCTTCATGCCCGGATAGGAAACGGACGATACGAGATGTATTTTTTTCATGTTCTTCCATTCGAATTCCCAGCGTTTTAATTCCACGCATTAGCAACCATGAATCTTGGGGCCCTAGCACGCCCCCTGTAGAGTTCTGGATGAAATGAAGGTCATTGCCAAGTTTTTCATCATTCACCACGACAAGGCCCGCTACAACATCGCTGTGTCCCCCCAGGTACTTCGTAGCGCTATGAAGCACGATATCGGCTCCAAGTGTAAGTGGATTTTGCCAATATGGCGTACTGAAGGTATTATCCACAATGGTGAGGATGCCGTTTTCTTTAGCTATTTTTGATACCGCCTCTAGATCAGTGATCTTCAATAATGGGTTCGTCGGGGTTTCAATGAAAAGTGCCTTCGTATTATCCCTGATCTCTTTTTCGATCGAGTGTATGTCACTCGTATTGATGAACGTAGCTTCCACCCCGAAGCGGTTAAGAACTTTCGTGATGACCCGGAAGGACCCTCCATAAACGTCATCTGTCATCAATACATGATCACCTTGACTGAACAGCATCATGACCGCCGTCATCGCTGCCATTCCTGACCCGAAGGCGAATCCTCTTTCTCCTTCTTCGAGGTCCTTGATCAATTCCTCGAGGGCATGGCGGGTTGGGTTGCCCGTACGGGAATATTCATATCCCCGATGATTCCCCGGACCATCCTGCTTATAGGTGCTCACTTGATAAATCGGCACCGAAACCGCGCCTGTTTTTTCATCACCAAAAATGCCGCCATGGATCAATTGTGTTTTTTTTCTCATTTTATATACCTCCCTGATAAATTTTTTTGCTTAAGTATCGTTCACTGGAATCCGGAAATACGACGACGATATTCGTCCCCCGGTCAGCCTTGGCCGCTTCTTTCATGGCCGCTGCAAATGCCGCGCCGGAAGAACTGCCGACAAGCAAGCCTTCTTTCATCGCCAATTCCTTCACCATATGGAAAGCGTCACGATCACTTATCGTATGAATCTGATCAAAATACGTCTCATCCATATAAGCAGGTAAAAATTCCATCCCTATCCCCTCGGTTTTATGGGGTCCTGCTTTGCCTCCGTTTAAAATCGATCCTTCTGGTTCGACTATGACCGTTTTGACAGAAGCTTCATTCTTTTCTTTTAAATATCGCGATGTTCCCATGAATGTCCCTCCCGTTCCTGCTCCGGCAACAAACACATCTACATCGCCATCCATCTGTTCCCATATTTCAGGTCCCAGCGTTTTATAATAGGCATCAGGATTGGATGGGTTGGCAAACTGTTGAGGACAATAAGATCCTGGAATTTCAGCCAGCAGTTCCTTAGCCTTCGCAATCGCTCCTGTCATTCCTTCCTCTGTCGGGGTCTGGATCACTTTGGCCCCAAGGGCACGCATCAATTCCTGTTTCTCGGCACTGAATTTCTCCGGAACACAAAATATCACGTCCACTCCACTGTTTATTGCCGCCAACGCCAAGCCAATCCCAGTATTTCCGGCAGTCGGTTCAATGATTGTCCCACCCTTTTTCACCTTCCCTGTCTGTAACGCTTGGGCTAAAAGTTCTTGACCAAGCCGGTCCTTCACACTGCCTCCCGGATTAAAGTATTCCAGTTTGGCAAAGATACGGACTTCATCTGGAAGCGGGAAATGGGTTATTTCCATCATCGGCGTTTCCCCGATCAACTCATGAATGTTTTTAAAGACTTTCATATTCGGACATCCTTTCAAAGTTATCCTACCAATTTAATAAGAATTATGCAATAAAGAATAATCAGCGGAAAGACTTCCGCTGATCACTAATCATTCATTTCATTTTTTCAACCATTTTCAAAATCAGTGCCGCTGAATGTAGAGCCGCCGTTTCCAGGAATTTATCAAAGGAAATATTGGACTCCTTACCTGCGATATCCGAAAGGGAACGAATGATGACAAATGGTGTTTTGAATTGGAAGGCTACCTGTGCAATGGCTGCCGCTTCCATTTCCACCGCGTATAAATCGGAAAATTTCCCTCTGACGAATTCAACCCTGTCAGGATCATTCATGAAAGAATCCCCCGTCACGATCAGCCCTTTCGCCACTTGCATATTCTCTATTTCTTTAGCTGCTTCTTCTGCGATTGCAAGAAGTTTTTCATCAGGGATGAAAGCTGCAGGCAGCTGAGGGACTTGACCGTACTCATATCCAAAAATCGTCACGTCCACATCATGATGGCGAACTTCCGAGGATATGACCACATCCCCGACATTCAGTGCTGTATGATAACCGCCGGCAGAGCCAGTATTGATGACCGCATCCGGTTTGAATTTTTCTAAAAGGATCGTAGTGGACATTGCCGCATTCACTTTACCTATTCCCGATTTAAGCAAAATGACCTCGATACCATTCAGTGTGCCTGTATTGAACTCGGAACCGGCAATGGTCACCTGCTCCAAACCTTCCAATTTATCACGTAAAATTGTAACTTCTTCTTCCATTGCTCCGATTATGGCTACTTTCATTAGTAAAAACCTCTTCCTATAATTTTTCCGCCTCCATAATCCAGACAAATTGATTGCAGCGCTCGAAGTTCACTTTATATCCATTTGCTTCAAGTGCTTTTTCCAAAAAAGGAATCGTCGTATAATATTCCGTTTGCAAATCGTTCGCCAAATTATGAAAGCCCGCCTGCCTTGCATCAGAAATCGCTTGTTCATGCGCTTCCCTGGATTGATACATCGTATCCGCAAACACTATTTTACCACCAGTATTCAGTAACTTTCCATAGCTGGCTATCGCTTTTTCTTTTTCTTCATCGGTTAAATGATGAAACGCGTACGTACTCACGATCGAATCAACCTGTTCCGGCTTCGGAAAATCGATAAAATCGCCATCTACAATTTCTGTTTTCCCTTGCAACTTGCTTACCGCTATTTCCCTCATGGCAGGTGATGGCTCGATTCCCGATACCTTCAGGCCTTTCTTCAAAAGCCTTTCCGTCAAATTCCCGGTACCTACGCCAAACTCAAGCACATGGCCATGAACCCGATTGGTGACGCTGTCCAATATCCTATCATAATGTTTAAAAACCTCTTGATACTCAATATCGTGTCCACCAACCGTATCATCATACGATTTCGACCATTCCTCGAATAATTCTATAAATTCTCTGCCCATTTTATATACCACCCTGATAAATTTTTTTCTAAAGTATCGTTCACTGGAATCCGGGAATATCACAACGATATTCGCCCCCACTTGAAGCCTTGGCTGCCTCCTTCATGGCCGCTGCAAATGCCGCGCCAAAAGAATTGCCGACAAACAGGCCTTCTTTAATCGTCAATTCACGATCGCTTATCGAATGGATCTTATCAAAATTCGTTTCATCCATATAGATAGGTAAAAATGCCATCCATATCCCCTTGGTTTCCTCCCGGATTAAAGTATTCCAGTTAGCCAAAGATACGGACTTCATTCAGTAACCGGAAATGCGTGATTTCAAATCACCGTCTTCTCCCCAATCAACTCATGGATGTTAGGAAGGACTGTCATATCAGGACACCTTTCTAAGTTATCCTACCAGTTTAATGAGGTTTATGCAATATAGAATAATCGGCGGAAAGGCTTCCGCTGTTCAATAGATTCCTTGTACCTACGCAGGCCTTGTAGCACGTGACCATAAGCCTAATTGGTGAACTTTCCAATAGCCTATCAAAATGTTTAATAACGTCTTGATACTCAATATCGTGTCCACCACCGTATCATCATACGATTTCGACCATTCTTCAAATAAATCTATAAATTTCTCTGCCCCTATGATTAGATAATAAAACCTATCAGCATAATATGAAATAAACACAAAAACAGTTCTTGTTTTTTAGGCAAATCCATTCATTCAGTTCAGATTGGTGTTAAACTAACAGTATCTAAATGTTGGAGGGGAACAGTCATGAGTTTTCAACTAGACTTAAACTTATTCGAAGATAAAATAGAATTTTTCGAGGCAGAAAGCATTAAAAACCTCGAGGAAAAAATTCAATCACAAATTGAAATCAATAAAGCGATCATGCTTCAGGTTCAATCCGTATCACACCAAATGTATGTAAGCGAGGAAGGCAGACGTTTTTACAGTGCAGTCGTACACTTTAAAGCAAAAAAGTGACCACAATGAAAAACCCCCGAAAAGTGGAATTCCTTTCGGGGGTTTTTCGTTAATATTTTTTTATCCATTACCTTTTATCGTTTGTTTTCAGCTCTTCGACTTTTACAGGCTTCCAACCTGATCCGTCCACCCATTCGATATGGACCCGGAAGGTTTTTGGACTGTTCCCCTCAGAAACGGTACCGATCGCCGTATTAGGCGAACCGCCGTTTTGAAGCCACCAAAGTCTCATGCTTCCTTCATCGATTCCGGCTCCAAGAGCAATGGCCTTACTCATTTCATTCCAATCGACTGAGCCTTTTTGGAAGCTTGTAGTGTGTTCCCCGGTTTGCTCAGTTCCAACTGGTTTCCAGCCCTCACTCGTATATGTAGCCGCGACGTTGCCATCTCCGCTGCCTTCCACTTCCACAAGTTTGGCATCCCCTGCTTTTTCTGGGTCTGTTCCATCTTCAGACTTCTCTTCGGTATCTTCCTCCGTTGCTTTGCCATCTTCTTCTGTTGCTTTACTATCTTCTTCTGCCACTTCCTTCCCTGAATCGGTTTCTTCCTCTTTCCCAGCAGGTTTGTCCACTACTTTCCCCTGTTTATCGGCGATTTGCTTTTGTTCAGTCGTGGCTTTTTTTGATTCAGTGCCACCATCACTTAAGAAAATGGTGACAGCAACAATGACGATTAAAATGGAAACGATGGTGATTGCAATATTATATATTTTATTTACTTTTCTTTTTTGATCTCTCTGATTAAAACGTGAGCCCAAGGTCCATTCCTCCCTTACCATTTCTTACTGCCTCATTTTAACATGATTTAGCTAGAGATAGAAGGGAAGGGTTTCCTACACTTTTCGTCAATTCTCGCTATTGTCCTGGTCCTTGGAGTACAAGACTTTTACAATATCTGAAAAAAGAGGCGTCATGCTGGAACTGTTTTCCTTCGTTTCAAAACTTACGGTAACTAGAGCATATTTGGGATTTTTATATGGAAAGTAGCCTGCAAACCATTTATTGAGCTCCCCTTTTTCAATATTCGTCTGAGCTGTACCAGACTTGCCAGCTACCTCCACAGGCAAATCTCTCAAGGAAGCACCCGTCCCTTTTTCTTCCGTTACGACCTTTCTCAGAAGGTGCTGCATTTTCATCGTTGTATATGGGGAAAGTGTCTCACCGCCAATACTTTGATCGGGGAAATCGACTACGGTCGTACTATTGTTAAATTCGACCCTAGAAACGGCTTTGACCTGTTCCTTCTTGCCACCGCGGGCAATCGTTGCCATCATATTCGCTATAGCGAGCGGTGTCGTCTGGACATCCTGCTGGCCAATTGCTGTTTTGGCAATCATTTTGGGGTCCTTTTTTAAGCCGTCATCATGCCAGACCTTCCCGGTTTGTTCATGATGCAACTGGGTAACTTTCGTGTGATAAACATCCCCTTGCCAGCCCGTTTCGCCAATCAACCCTAGCATTTTTGCGTATTTATCCAAAAAGTCAGGATTCTTCTTAGAAATTTCCTGTGACAATTCGGCAAACGTCCTGTTACAGCTTTGGGCAAAGCTATTTTCAAAATTAAGCATGCCCAGTTCCCTCTGTTTATCCGTTTTCCCGTCAATCGTTAAATTACAATTAAATGTCCTGGTAGGACTAGCCGCTTCATAATCGATGGCCGCTGCTGCCGTGACCGTTTTAAAGACGGAACCTGGCGTTTTTTGAGTCAGCATCATATTGACGGCCCCTTCGCCATTCGGATCTTTTATATTAAGCGCAGGGCGTGATACCATTGCAACGATTTCACTTTTTTCGATATCGATCAGCACGAGACCGCCTTTTTTTATCCCGCGTTCATCGACGAGCTTCTCCGCTTTTTCCTGAATCTCTTTATCAATGGTCGTTACGACCTTGACTGGGTAGAGGGGATTCGCTGGTTCCACATATTTAACATCGACACCGAACATTGGGCCTCCGCTGGCATCCACGTGAAAAACGAGCTTCGATTCCCCAGCGGAAAGCAAGAACTCATCAAAGGTCCTTTGCAGTCCCGTATTGCCGATTTTCGTTTCAGGAGATAAATTCATGTCGGGATAACGTTTTTTCTTTTCCGCATCTGATATATTCGTCGTGCCGATCAATTGCGCTGCAGGGGTTTGATCGTGATATAATTTCTCGTTCACGGCAAAGACCCCGGGAATCTTCAATTGATTGATTGCCTTCGATTGGCTGGGCGTCAACTCTATCGGTTCATCTCCGCCAAATACAAATGGTTCATCCGCTTGTTCAATTGCCCGTTTCAACTCCGTTTCCGATCTGCCTATTATCGAGGCAATTTCATCTATAGGCCATGTCATTTTTTTCAAAAATGGAAATAGGACGAGCGTCGGGATCTCTTCATGTGCAAGTGGTTCCCCATTTCTGTCATAAAACTTTCCACGCCCATCATCAATCTTTAATATCTGTGAACGCTGATTCACACTTGCTTCTATTAGGTTCACATCATGCTTTGAAAAAGATTCTGTCGATACAAGTTGGATGTAGGCGAGCCTTCCTATGAGCATCAGCATGAAAGTGGTCAATAAAATAGCCAGCAACCTCATTCGTTTCTTTTTCATAAAATACACCTCGTAACCATTGTTGACGAGGTGCGAATTTTTAAACAATTATGAACAAATTTATCAATTCATTTTTCCGATAAAAAAGAGGATGCCCCTATGGACACCCTCTTAAGCCGTATTTAGCTGATGGAAACAATCTTGACGCTCATTTCGCCGCCAGGTGTCATGATCGATACCTTGTCGCCGACCCTTTTCCCTATTAGGCTTTTCGCGATTGGAGAATCATTGGAAATTTTCCCTTCGAATGGGTCCGCTTCAACACTCCCTACGATGGAGTATGTTTCTTCGTCACCATTTGGAAGTTCTACGAATGTTACCGACTTCCCAAGTGAAACTGTATCTGTATTCGAATCATTGCCTTCAATGATTTTAGCATTACGGATCATGTTTTCGATTGTAGTAATTCGTCCTTCAACGAATGCCTGCTCTTCTTTTGCGGAATCGTACTCCGAGTTCTCGGAAAGATCCCCAAAACTGCGGGCGATTTTAATTCTCTCCACCACTTCTTTACGTTTAACCGTTTTTAATTGTTCCAGTTCCTGTTCAAGCTTTAACTTTCCTTCTTTAGTCATTGGATACTCTTTTTCAATTGCCAAAACCCTTCACTCCTTCTAATTCTTTACAGCAAGCATTCGCTGTGACAAGTTTATGTACTATAAGTGCTTAACCCTAATACTCGAGTCAAAATATATAATTGCGCGAATAAAAAAGTACGCGCATTGGTACTAAGAAACATCCGTTCCTTAGTATATAAACCGACTGCGGTGAGCAGCCGGTTCGTTCTGTATCAAGAATAGAGTATTGCGTTTTCCAACATTTGTCCAGTCTTTCCCAATAAATAAATGGGATTATTTTAAAAAACGGAGGAAAATGGCACATATCATTATTTATGCTATGTTATTACAAAAAAGACTTTTGTTCAAGGATTGTTTGAATTTTTGTCACCATAAGGTCAAACGTTATATGGGATAAGGGGTAGTATTCCATCTAAATCAAGATGCAATACATCAAAGTTTCATGAACACCAATTACCTCTTCTTTTCAGACGATTATAGATATGAATTGATAATCGGTGGGCAATAGGTGGGCAGACCATTCCCCCAAATACAAAAGAGCACAGCGTGCATAAGTGATGGTTTGCCATGATTTATTATGGTGAACGTTGCTTTTTTGTTTCCAAGCAAGAGACATTATATTAATGAAGAAACGGATCGATGTAATATCCAATGAAGAATCAAATAAAAACCTATCACCTTTCACAGAAAGAGAGGTAATGAATAAAGCAGTACGTGCTTACTTATAGAGACACTATACGTGCGTCTTAAGCGTGCGGACGTACAGGATAGACTAATTGGCTTCGCCGGAGGTTTTAACACTCCACAGCTGCAAGCAAATCGGTGTGAGCTACATGTGTAAAAATACGATTGCTTTTAACCTGGGAGTTTCATATAAAACAGGCACTCGTTTAATGAAAAAACTTGAAGACCTTGGCATGATCCGAAAAGTACCAAAGAAGAGAAAAAGGATATGATGCTGACAGCCAATGCCATCATTATTCAACCTTTGAAAGATGAAATGTCCCGCAAGACCCCTGTGAAAGTGTCCAGCCTTAAAACAAAATATTAAAAAAATAAACGTAAAGCCATTGCTCAATTCTCTCATGTGGATAATTCTCGAGAAAATTCTTTATTACACAGCCCATTGGGTTCTAGATGTATTTATAGAACCTGTAAGTTCCTTCTGCGGAAAAGCTGAAACCATACAGGAATTCTGGAAGATTATTAAACAGTGTAATAAGGTATTGATTATCCTGCCTACAAAATAGCATTCACATGTATACAGGGAATAGGCATCGGCAACAAAGCGCTCATAGAAATTGCGATGAAGGTGAAAAGCGGGGTTAACCATGCATGAACCTTAATGGAATTGTGAATAAACTGATGGACAAGTTCGCATTTTGATGTGGATTTCATGGGCCATGAATATAATCACCTTTTTTATACCACCTAATTCACTTTAACCGGCGGGCGTATGTTGTGCTGACAAAAAAGAGAGAAAATCGATTTTCTAACAGGTCTAATTATTTACCAACATTACTTTTATATTGAACCATTTTATTTACTTTCACATACATTATTTAAGTAATAAGCCCAAAGTCTTTCGGTTAATCAAGGGGGATTCTAATGAGAAAAAGTTTCAAGCAATACGGTCAAACTCTCCATCTCGTTGGAGGGAATTTAGTATATGTATCTAATATGATTTATCCTATTTATTCGAATGGAATCATTTCTGATCATAATCAATATTGTTTAGATATAAAAAATGCGATAAGTGTAAGTCAAAGCAGTTTACAATCTCTTGAGACCATTTCCCCTCCATATATCTTAGTAACGGAACATGAATTATTAATCAAAACATTCAATGATATATTAGATTGTCTAAATAGTTTAATATCCAGGGTAGAAAATGTTGTACCCACAGAATTAAAAGAAAATGATATTAAAGAGGAAATTTCCAAATTTTTAGTGATTCAGGACTCATTAACTGACATTACAATGTGTTTAATTGAAAAAATAAATTTACAACCAAGAGGGTGAGAAGCTTTGGACCAAAGACCTGAGGAAAATAATATATTGTATTCCTTACCTGCTCATGCTGGGGATAAGATTAGTTTTTTTGGTTCGATGATTGTAAACATAGGAAACATTCTCACTATTTTGGGAATTGCATTAGAAGCCCAAGAAGTTGAACAAGTTGAACAAATTGAAGAAGTTGAAAAGGGATTAACTAACAACTCAAAAAATACAACATCAGAAGCAGAATCTGAGTCTAATGCTGGATTTATATTAGCATTGGTCGGAGCTATAATCGTTACCATTGGAGATTTGGTTGCATCAGGAGGTGTTGCACTTGAAATTGAACAATCCGCTTTAGTAGAGAAACAAGCAGAAAAAGAAGCAAAGGAACAAAGTAGAAAAATAAGAAAAATGGAAAAACAAATCAATTCATTACAGCAGGATATGGAGTCTTTAATTTCTATTACAGAATCACTAAAAAGAGAAGTGATTTTCTTACAAAACTACGTTTATCCCAATTTTCATCAACAGTAAATCTTGCCTGTATAATCATATTTAAGTCTAAGTTGGAGGCAATAATATAACGACATTTCGCAAATTGAATAGGGAGGTTGTTTACACTAGGAGGCACTGCTTTATTGGTTCATTTATTGCATCGGGAGTAGCCTTTCAATCATATAATAAACTTATAAAATGAGTTGATACCTGTTTTTAATGAATAATTTCCCAATTACTATTCATTTATTCTCCTTTCAAAAAGAAATTTACCTTTCAATCCTTAAACACGAATTAAGAAAAACTCCCCTCCGGTCTTGTACTATCCTCGAATAATGGACACGTAAAAAAAGTCCCCTTATTATTCGGGTTTTTTCTATATCCTTATAAGAAAGCCTTTATAAACAAAATCCAGAAGTAAGTAAATTTAATTAATGTAAATGAAGATATTCGAAGGGACCCTCGTCGATTAATCCACAATATAAGCATAAAAGTGATCAAGCAAAGAGTAGGAAATGTTCAGTTGAAAAATTAAATAGTGGAGGCAAAATTACCAAGAGAGAAATACATTGAAACTGGAGAAGGAAATAAAGGGTATTGGGCAAAGAAGAGCTTAATTTGAAAATCAACAAAAAGAATTAACTTTATTTCTTGTATTGGTCTTTTCTGGATTAAGGATTGGTGAGGCTGTTGGTTAAAGTGGGATGATATTGATTTTGAAAGTGCGATTCTTAATGTTACTAAGACATTATTTCAAAAAAACGACTTAAGAAATGAGTATATATCAGCTCTAAAACGTAAGATGCCTATTCCGCCGCTAGTAATTAAACAATTGAAATCGTGGCATCATAGTCAAAATCAAATTAGGATGAAAAGTGGAAATGTTTATAAGGATTTTAATTTTATCTTTTCCGATAAACCGGACAAACCTGACCCAGCTCGAATTTCGGGTATCAACTAAATACTATTTAAAAAAGCAGGAGTTCCCAAAATCACTCCACACGGCCTCAGGCACACTCATACGGCCTTATTATTAGAAAACGAAGAAAACAGTTCCAGGAATACAATTAAGGGTCGGACACGAATCTATAAAGGCTACATTAAACGTATACGCTCATATAAGTAAAGAGATAAATAAACAAATAAAATTAATTATGCAAGTTAATGATTTTGCAGCCCACATCCTTTACTTGGTGGGCAAAGAGTGGGCTGCTATTCAATTTTCAGGTAATATTTTTGTTAAAACGTTGTTACAGCAATGATGTTTCAAGTATGTCCCTTATTTTTGTCACCATAAGGTCAATCGCCACATGGTTTTGACCGCCTTCTGGAATGATGATATCGGCATAACGCTTCGTCGGTTCTATGAATTGATTATGCATCGGGCGAACGACACTGATGTATTGATCGATGACGGAATCTATGGAACGGCCGCGTTCTTTAATATCACGGGTCATCCGACGGAGTATCCGCAAGTCTGCGTCAGTATCAACATACAGTTTCATATCCATCAGATCCCGGAGGCGCTCATCCTCCAGCACAAGAATCCCTTCAAGGATGATGACATCCTGGGGCTCAACTGTGATGACTTCTTCTGAACGTGTATGGATCGAATAATCATAAACTGGTTTTTCTATCGTTTCATAGCGCAGCAATGCGTTAATGTGATCGATTAACAAATCATTATCAAATGCCAGAGGGTGATCATAATTCGTTTTCAACCGTTCTTCAAAAGGCAAATGACTTTGATCTTTATAGTAATAATCTTGTTCGATCATCAAGATCGAATGTCCTTGAAAGAATTCAAAAATGGAACGGGTAACACTTGTTTTACCTGATCCTGACCCTCCGGTAACTCCGATGACCACTGGTTTTTTCCTTGTCATGTCAATTCTCCTTCCGCATCATATTGTTCACATATACTCGATTATCTACTTGAATGCGGACAATTTGAAGCGGATGGCGAGCTGCCTCCAGCTCCTTACCTGACTCATCCCAGATCGTACCGATTTTTTGAGTGAAGTTTTCGATTTCCGGTCCAAAAAACTCCACTTCATCTCCAGGCTTGAAGAAGTTACGTTGCTGCATGGTGGCGATTTGAGTTTCCTCGTTATATTCAAGCACCAATCCCGCGAAGTCGAAGCGAGTCTTTACGGTATGATTCCCGAACATTTGCTGTTTATACCCAGGAATTTCCCCTTCCATGAACGAAGATGCCGTCTCACGGTTCGCACACTTATCAAGCTCCTCGAGCCATTCTTTTTTAATCTTGAAATTGTCCGGATCGGCACAATACGCATCAATCACTTTACGATAGACACTGACAACTGTAGCAATATAATGAATGGACTTCATTCTTCCTTCGACTTTCAAGCTATCAATGCCAATTTCAATCATGCCTGGCAAGGATTCAATAAGCTTCAGGTCTTTTGGACTCATTGCGAATGGAGCATCTTCTTTATCGAATAGAGCCTTTTCCCCATCTTGATCCAACTCATATAAATCGTAATCCCAACGGCATGACTGACAGCAGCCGCCACGGTTCGAATCACGCGCCGTCATATGGTTCGAAAGGGTGCAGCGTCCAGAATAGGCAATGCACATGGCCCCGTGAACGAAAGCCTCGATTTCGATATCGACCTTCTCCTTCATTTCACGGATTTCATCAGCACTCGTCTCACGTGCCAAAACAACCCGCTCCAGGCCTTCCTCTTTCCAGTACTGAACAGCCTTCCAGTTCGACAGCGATTGCTGTGTGCTTAAATGGATTTCTACGTTAGGAGCGACCCGTTTACAAGTTTCGATAATTAATGGATCGGCGACGATGATTCCATGAACACCAGCCTCCTGAAGACCTTCCAGGTATTCATCAAGACCATCGATATTTTCATTATGTGCGAAGATATTTGTTGTTACATATACTTTAGCACCATACTTTTTAGCGAATTCGACGCCTTCCTTCATTTCCTCAAACGTGAAGTTGCCTGCATTGGAACGAAGACCATATTCCTGCCCGCCAATGAATACGGCATCCGCGCCGTAATGGACGGCGATTTTTAATTTTTCCAGGTTGCCAGCCGGAGCCAGCAATTCCGGTTTTTTTACAATGACTCTCTTTCCATCAACGATCTTGGAAATTTTATCAGCAATAGCATTCAAGGCTATTCCTCCTCTTTCTCTTACCCTTTTCTTTAATAAACCGATTCTTTAAAGAAGAATCCTGTATCCAACTCACGACTATCCGGCTGAACCGCTTTGACCTTTTCAAATAGTTCCGATTTCATATCATCATAACGGTCAGGGTCATCTGCACATACGTCAATCGCTTCCCGATATAACTTTGTCATCTCGATGATATATTCCGGTGTTTGTAATAACCCTTCGATTTTCAAGGAATCAATTTCCGCTTCAATCAATTCCTGAAGTTCATCAATCATGCACATATCATTCGGACTCATGATATGTGTACCATTTTCATCTTCATAAATCGGGTATTTATTTTCACGTTCCTTATCATGCAAGAACATATTTCTATGTTCCTTCCGATTTTCCACTTCCAATGCCTTGCCTTGATATTCAAAGTAATTCCCCAGAAGCGTACGCTTGGATTGGAACATACACGTCATGCCGTGCACTTGCACTTCAATCTCCACTTCGGCATTTTCTTTCATTTCCACTATCTCGTCCAGGCTTATTTCACGGGCAGCCACGGCACGGACAGCACCGCGTTTTCCCCAATAATTACATGTGTACCAGTTCGTTACCGTCATCTCTGTATTCCAGTGCAGGGGCATATCAGGTGCCGCTGCACGGACAGCCATTAAGATTGCCGGATCACCGAATATGATCCGGTCAGCACCAGTCTCTTTAAGGAATGTGACATACTCTTCAAGCTCGTCCACTTTTT
Organism: Peribacillus sp. CSMR9; assembly: GCF_033141925.1. NCBI lineage: Bacteria > Bacillati > Bacillota > Bacilli > Caryophanales > Bacillaceae > Peribacillus > Peribacillus sp. CSMR9. The sequence continues at coordinate 43,789 of NZ_JAOPHO010000009.1, read as the reverse complement.
CATTATGGAATATGGCGTTCATTGACACGTACACTTTCTTGCCAGCGGCATGTGCAAGCTCAATCGCCTTCTTGACATCCTCACGTTTGAACTCCCCTGCCAGCCTAAGGGCATAACGTTGTTCGCCAATGACGAAGGCGTCTGCTCCTGCATCGATGAGTTCTGTTATATGACTGACACTTGTTGGAGTCACGAGTAATTCAGGTTTTTTCATTTTTGTCACCTCTATGTTTACTTATGGCCACACCATCACCAATCGGCAATATTACGGTATCGAAATGAGGATGGTCATGTAACCAGATGTTAAAGTCTCTGATTTTTTTGATGAGAGCTCGCTTTCGTCTCGTCATTTCCATTTCTTCAATATTTTCGGCAACCAATCCTTTAAATAAAACATTATCCGTAATGATAATGCCAGCATCTGCAAGCATTGGTTCAAATAGTTCAAAGAATCGCTTGTACTGCCCTTTAGCTGCATCAACGAAGATGATATCAAACGGACCATGTTCCATGACTTTCGGTCCCGCTTCAAGGGCATCACCTTCAATGAGGGTAATCCTTTTGGACAGTCCAGCCTTCTCGAAGTTAGTTCTTGCCTGCTCAATACGGGCTTCATTTCGTTCAAGTGTAACGATTTGAGCCTCCGGAAGGGTCTCAGCCATCCTTATGGCCGAATAGCCAATGGCCGAACCTACCTCCAGAATCGCCTTAGGCTGATGAAGCCTTAAAATCTGAAGCAGCACCTCAATACCTTCCGGCTCCATGATCGGCACACTATTTTCAATTGCAAAGTCTTCCAACTCCTTAATCAAACCCGTACGCTCCGGAATTAAGGAATGAAGATATTGTTCTATTTTTCCGTTCAAAACGTTTCCTCCAATTATAAGAAAAACGAAAGCGCTTGGTCAGTACATGAAGAAATTGATCGGTCAAAAAAGATTTCATCTTCAAATGCCTACAATTTTTCACAAGGAGCTGAAACAAGTATGCTTGACGATCTACATTTCCTTATCTTTCAAAATAAAACCCGGCCTTCGCCGAGTTACGTCACCGATAAAAATCGGATCTAAAATTCACTTGTACTATTCTATCATAAAAACAAGGGGAAAGTAATATCTCTCCCCCCTCAGTCGCTTTGCCATTTTTTTATTTATTTATTGGAAATATGCTCTGCCTTTTTGTTATTATGGTCATCCAAAGTTTTGGAGTAAAGGACTTCCCCTTCAGGTGTTGCCAAAAAGTATAGGAAATCCGTTTTCTGAGGTTTCAAAACCGCATCAATCGAGGTCTTTCCGGCATTGGCAATCGGTCCTGGCGGCAGCCCCTTGTTCTTATACGTATTATACGGGGACTTCACCTCAAGGTCTTTGTAGTACACCTTACTCTTATGTGAACCTTTTGCATACAGAACGGTCGGATCCGTTTGAAGCGGCATACCTTCCTTCATCCGATTATAAAAGACGGAAGCTATCTTTCCGCGATCAACTTTTGCCGTGGCTTCTTCTTCGACAAGCGAAGCGAAAGTCAGCATCTGGTGTACGGAATAACCGCTTTTGTCCATCTGGGGCTCGTATGCCTGCAATGTCTCTTCCGTTTTCTTCAGCATCTCGGTGACTATGGATTCCAATGTCGGCTTTTTCTCATAAAAGTCATATGTAGCTGGGAAAAGGTACCCTTCAAGCGGATATAAAACCTTTTTATTTTCAATTTCCGACGTCAAGAGCTCCGGAAATTTCTTTTCCATGGACTTAACGAATTTCTTATCATTCAATTCCTTAAACACCTTTTTCGGATCTTCATCCGTCTTCACTGCAATGATATCGGCAATCTGGATAAGCTGCTTTCCTTCAGGAATCGTTATCTTCAATACAGCCTCTTTCATGAGTTTCCCGGTTTTGATGCTTGTGACAATATCTTCAATTGGCATGGAAGGTGACAATTTATACTCACCTGCCTGAAAACCGGATTCATTCCGAAATTTAATATAATATTTGAATACGCGTGCGTCCTTGATTATTCCTTGCTCTTCAAGCAGTGTTGAAATTTCGTTCACGGAAGATCCGATTGGGATTTTCACTTTTTTGATGGTGTCATCATCAGGATCGACTGGTTTCATGGCTGAGTTGATATATAAAAAGCCCACAAGACCAACTATCCCAATTAATAAAATAAGCGAAGCTATCGTAATCATGATGATTTTACGTACCAGCTTGGCTTCTCCTTGCCGTTCTAACAATTTCATTCGGATATGTTCCTTTTTAGATAGATTTTTATCTTTTTCATCCATTTTCATTCCCCCTGCAAACTCACACCAACTACAGAATGGTTTCTAGGTGATGCTTTCTTTAATTAAACTTTGCTTCGAACATTATACTAAAATCAACAAATAATTACATGGTTTTTGCAAAACTACATTCATTTCTACTCTATTTATGGCAAAAATGCACTAGTTTTGTCAATATACAGATGTAATTCACCAGGAAAATAGTGACATCTTTTCTCTTTAGCTTAAAAAACGCCCCCAATTTTCCCCCCTGCATGTGTAAGGAATTTTCAGGCAATGACTGGAATACGCATGAAGGAATGCTATTATTAATTATAAGCTGAAGAAAGGTGTGAAGGAGTTGGATAATTCTTATTTTGTAGGGTGGGGGACATTGGCACTCATAAACGCCGGACTTGCTCAAGGTAAAAATAGAACGGCGTTGAATTGGTTCTTGCTATCAGTATTTTTGGGTCCGCTCGCTACTTTTATTCTTTTATTCGTAGAGAAAAGATAAATTGCTGGTACATAAATGAAAAAAACCGACCTGATCGAGGTCGGTTTTTTCTAATCTTATTCTTCTTCAGCTTCTTCTTGGTCAAGGAATGTATTTAACATTTCTTCGACCAGATCCCATTCTTCTTCGGTTTCGATCGGTGTAAGTTCACCATCTTTATTATCTTCGCTTGGTACGAATGATGAAGCGTGGATTTCAATTTCTTCCTCTTCATCTTCTGCAGACATCGGATAATAAAGTACATAAGATTTGTTGAATTTATCTGAGTCGAATGTGAAAAGGATTTCGCAAAGCTGCTCGTTTCCGTTTTCATCTACTACTGTAATGTTGTTTTCGCCGTGTTCCATTTGTATTCCACCTCATATTGAATTTGTTTGTCTGTCCAAGAAACCTTGCAGAATCATGACAGCTGCCATTTTATCAATGACTTTCTTGCGTTTGCTTCGGCTCACGTCCGCCTCAAGAAGGACACGTTCAGCCGCCATAGTTGTCAACCGTTCATCCCAGAGAAACACAGGCAGCTTGAATTTTTTTTCTAATCGTTTGGCGAAATCTTGACTGATCTCGCCTCGCGGTCCAACGGTTCCATTCATATTTTTAGGTAAACCTAGGACAATTTTAGAAATTTCATGCTCTTTTATTATTTCATTGAGACGTTTAAAGCCGAAGTCATTACCAGCTTCGTTAATTTTGATCGTTTCCAATCCTTGTGCAGTCCACCCCATCGCGTCACTCACGGCAACGCCGATGGTTTTTGAACCTAAATCAAGTCCCATTGTGCGCATTAGTATTCCTCTCGATGGTTCTTAAGATACGACTTAACCAATTCTTCGATGATTTCATCGCGTTCAAGCTTACGAATAATGTTTCGAGCATCCATATGGCGCGGGATATAGGCCGGGTCACCAGATAATAGATAACCGACAATCTGGTTGATCGGGTTATAACCTTTTTCCTGAAGTGCAACATACACTTGAGACAATACTTCTTGTACATCTCTTTCGAATGGTTCTTCGGGAAAATTAAATTTCATCGTTTTATCAAAGGAACTCATTAACATGCACCTCTCCTCAGCGTCCAGAATCCACTAATATCTACATTGTACAACACTTTCCATTGATTATGAAATCGATAAGACCCATTCTTCAACAAAATTAAGTGCTGCATCCAATTTTTCTGGGTCTTTTCCGCCGGCTTGGGCCATATCTGGACGTCCGCCACCGCCTCCGCCGCAACGGGAAGCAACTTCTTTGATCAATTTACCTGCATGGAAACCGCGATCGATATAATCCTTCGTAACTCCGGCAATCAAATTGACTTTATCACCTTGAGCCGATCCTAATACGATAATGACAGAATCGAGCTTTTGTTTCAAATCATCCGCCATGGCACGAAGATTATTCATGTCGGTAGCTTGAACCTTTGCCACCAATACTTGAACCCCATTTATGTCTTTTACGTTAGAAACAAGGCTTCCTGCTTCAATATTACTTAATTTTGCAGTCAGGCTTTCATTCTCACGATGAAGATCCTTCACTTCAGCCAAGACCGTTTCAATTCTTGACGGTACATCTTTCAAGTTCGTTTTCAATTTAGCAGCCGCGTCTTTCAAGACACCAATTTGATCAGTCATCAATTTGTATGCTCCTGCACCCGTTACCGCTTCTATCCGGCGAGTTCCCGCACCGATGCCGCTTTCTGAAACGATTTTGAACAAGCCGATTACCGCGGTATTCGGGACGTGAACGCCACCGCAAAGTTCAAGACTATAATCGCCTATTTGCACGACACGGACAATCTTGCCGTATTTTTCGCCGAACAGGGCCATTGCGCCCATCGCTTTGGCTTCTTCAATGTTTTTATAATCAGTGTTCACTTGAAGGCTTTGCCAAATCTTTTCATTTACAATCGTTTCGATCCGCTCAATCTCTTCCGCCGTTATCTGGCCAAAATGAGAGAAATCGAAGCGAAGGCGCTCAGCTTGTACGAGTGAACCTGCCTGATTGACATGTGTACCTAGCACATCTTTCAACGCCTGATGCAGAAGATGTGTCACTGTATGATTTTTCGTGATATGGATGCGATTTTCATGATTTACCGAAGCAACGATATCGGAACCTGACATTAAAGTGCCGGCAGCCACAGTTACACGGTGCAGATTTTGGCCATTTGGAGCTTTTTGAACATCATGGACATCCAACTTAACGGATTCATTAGCCACCGTTCCTTTATCAGCTATTTGACCCCCGCTTTCCGCGTAGAAAGGAGTCTTGTTCAATATTACCTGAACTTCCTCACCTTCTTGTGCGTCCGTTACAAGCTCGCCATTTTTAATGATGGCAGAAACTTTGGCTTCGACCGCAATTTGATCATAGCCGACAAACTCACTTTCAACTTTAATATCTCCTAATACCCCGCCTTGGATTTGCATGGAATCAACATCTTGACGCGCTGAACGGGCACGTTCGCGCTGTGCATCCATTTCTTTTTCAAATCCAGCTTGATCGACCGTCATGCCTTCTTCTTCTGCATATTCCTCCGTTAACTCGATCGGGAAACCATATGTGTCATATAAACGGAATGCATCACTGCCCGGAATGGTCGTACCGCCTTTTTCCTTTTCCTTTTTTATGACTTCAGAAAGGATGGACAGTCCATCATTTAGAGTTTCATGGAAGCGTTCCTCTTCATTCTTGATAACTTTTGCAATGAACTCTTTATTCTTGAGGACTTCAGGGTAGAAGTCTTTCATGATTTCGCCAACGACCGTCACAAGCTCGAACATGAATGGACGATTGATGTTGATTTGCTTAGCATAACGAACCGCTCTTCGAAGCAAACGGCGTAATACATAACCGCGCCCTTCGTTGGATGGAAGAGCCCCGTCACCTACCGCAAAGGCTACCGTACGAATATGGTCGGCAATGACTTTGAATGCAACATCTTTTTCTGCATCGACACCATATTTCACATCGGAGATTTCTTCGACTGCCCGGATGATTGGCATGAATAAATCCGTATCATAGTTCGTCGCCACATCTTGAACGACGGAAGCCATACGTTCAAGTCCCATGCCCGTATCGATATTTTTCTTTGGAAGAGGTGTGTAAGAGCCGTCAGGATTATGGTTGAATTGAGAAAACACAAGATTCCAGACTTCTAGATGACGTTCATTTTCCCCGCCTGGATATAGTTCCGGGTCATTCGGATCATCGCCGTATGCTGGTCCGCGGTCATAGAAAATCTCTGTATTCGGGCCACTTGGACCCTCACCGATATCCCAGAAGTTTTCTTCCAGACGAATGATTCTTTCAGCAGGAACACCGATTTTTTTATTCCAGAGTTCGAATGCTTCATCATCTTCTGGATGGATTGTCACAGCCAATTTCTCTTTGTCGAACCCAATCCATTTTTCATCCGTCAAAAACTCCCATGCCCATGTGATGGCTTCTTCTTTGAAGTATTCACCAATGGAAAAGTTACCGAGCATTTCGAAAAACGTATGATGACGTGCAGTTTTCCCCACGTTTTCAATATCGTTTGTACGGATTGCCTTCTGTGCATTTGTAATCCTTGGATTTTCAGGAATCACCCGTCCATCAAAATATTTCTTTAAAGTAGCGACACCTGAATTTATCCAAAGCAGTGATGGATCTTCATGAGGAACCAATGACGCACTTGGTTCGATGTTATGGCCTTTTTCACTAAAAAAATCTAAATACATTTGGCGGATTTGAGCACCAGTTAAATACTTCATATATATATCCTCCTTTTAAAATTATGTAATTTTGAGCACACAAAAAACTCCCATCCCAAAAACAGGGACGAGAGTTGACTCGCGGTACCACCCTGATTATGGACGCAGGGAAATCCCATGTCCATCACCTTCATAAAAGCCTTAACGCGGCATGACGGCAGGTATTAGCTGCTCTCAGGACTAGCTTTCTGCTGCTCTTCACCTTGCAGTCCCTTTCAGCCTAGGGGACCCCTCTCTTTTAGATGGACTTCAGCATACTTCATCCTTCAACGAATTATCTTATGTAATGGATTATATTCACAAGACTTTTATTTGTCAACAAGGGACGGCTTCTTTCTAAAGTGAACGCGGGCGTGCAGAACAAAAACTTTCAACACTGCCAAAATGGGAATCGAAAGGACCATGCCCGCGATCCCGCCTATTTCACCACCGGCCAATAATGCAAGCATGATGAACAGCGGATGCATATGGAGGCTTTTACCGACTATTAGCGGCGACAGGATATTCCCCTCAAGGAATTGAAGTGCAAGCACGATGACCGCAATGATCAATACCATTTTCACTGACATTGTCGCGGCGATAATCACTGCAGGAATGGCCCCGATTATGGGACCGAAATAGGGAATGACATTCGTTATTCCGATTATCGCCCCCAAAAGCAGCGGATATTGCATTCCGACTATCCAGAAAAGCAGCGAGGAAATTAAACCGATCACGGCACAGACGATGATTTGACCGCGGATATAGCCTCCAAGTGACGCATCCACATCACGAACGAATGCCCGTCCCTGCTTTCGCCATTTTTTCGGTGTCATATACCATGCCATTTTTTTTAATGCCGTGAAATCTTTCAGGATATAAAAAGCAATGAATGGAATCAACGCAATCAGTAAGATGAAATCAATCATCTTCATTGCATACTCCATTGCCTTTTCGGGCATACGCTTCAGCCAGGCTTCAAAAAGGATGACACCTTCTTCGAATCTTTCATGAATTCCGAACGGCCAGGCCGCCGTTTGATGATTAAGCTTATCTATCCGGCTCCTGTACTGTTCAACCAGTTCCGGTACGCTTTCCGACAGCTCTCGAACCTGACTGACCATTACAGGAATGCCTTTATAAACAGCAAAACCAGCCCCTCCGAAAAACAGCAAATAGATGATCGTAATCGAAAGCCAGCGACGCATCCCTTTCTCATTTAAATATTCCACTACCGGGTGCAGCAAATAACTGATGAACGCACCAACCAAAAAAGGCAGCAGTACCGTCACACAAACAGTAACGACAGGTCCCCACATGGGCTTAAGTTTCATAAAAATATAGATAACGAAAAATAAGAGCAATAAAAAACCCAGGCGATAAAACCACTTTAGACGAATACTCACAATTAAACACCTCCCGCTCATTTATTCTTCGAAAGGCGGAAGGTTTTCATACATAAAAAAGAGTGCCCTCATTATCAGGACACCCATTCCGATTATAATAATGATTTTAATCTTTTGCGTATTTTCTTCATATTCCGTTTGATCATCTTCGAGTTCATCAAGTCCGAACCCATATTCATTAGATTATTGCGTGAACGTCTAGCCATTGCAAACACCTCTTCCGTTAATTACATACTGAAGCGGCGGTCATTTTCATCAAACAAGTCGTCCAAAGAGCTTAAACTTCCATCTTCCTCGACTTGGTGCGTATTAATGATCCCTTCGGATAAGGTCATTTCAATAAAGCAATTCCAACAATAATATTGGTTAACGCCAATCTTCCCAACATCTTTACTGCGGCAATTCGGACATTTCATTTCCAAAATGGACACCTCACTGTTCATAAACTGAAACAATGATGGTATCCTTCCCAAATGCAGGCGGCTGTTTTGATTCTATCACTGTCGACTCCGAGAAAAACCCATCCGTTGTTTCATACGCTATAATCGTGCCCATTTTTTCCCTGAAATATACATCCTGCAGTAAACCAAGCTCCTCACCCATTTCTGAAAAAAGCATGCGTCCCAATAATTCGTCCTTCGTTAAGCATATGGAATCCGCAGGCACTTTCCCTAGGGCTGAATCCTGATGGACGATGAAGATCCCATCTGGACCGAAAGAAGATATTTCGTTTAGTTTTAAATGAAAAGCTCTTTTGAACAATGCCTGTTGATGAATGACCAAGCCTGTTACCTGACCCGATTCAGATATCGATAAATCGTGGACCGTGCCGATTCTTTCTCCTTTGGTTGTAAAAACCGGCATCCCTTTCAATAAAGAAAACGTCCGCAAGGTCATCCCGCCTTTCCGAACATTTTTATTATCTCTTTTATCATGAAAATAGATGTGCTGAAAGGTTTTCCATTGTTGCTCGACCTTACCGATATCCAGTGAGCGGGCATAAAAAAAGACCGGTTTCCCGGTCAGATCCACCTTACCATCCTCTGCTGGAACCTCCGCCGCCGGAACTTCCGCCGCCGCCGTCCCGTGGACCGCTGCCGCCTCCACGGCCACGGCCACCGCCACCTCCGCGACTGATGAACATCAAGAGGATATTGAGTAATATTTGAAGGAAAAACCCTTTAAAGAACTTGGCATCGATGATGAATACGATGATGACAACGATGATAATGAGAAAAATTTGTAAACCTGATGGCCGAAAAGTTTCTGACTCGGGCTGAACGGATAAATCTTGATGAAACGAGTCACCTAAGTTATATTCTTCCTTGACATCATTATATACAGCCTTATAGGTTTCAGTCAGGGCAAGGTCGGGTTTACCCGCCTTTAGCTCGGGGATAGCCACATTGTCCAAAATCTGTCCAGATCTTATGTCGGTAATGGCACCTTCCAAACCGTACCCCACTTCAATACGGATTTTCCGTTCATCCTTGGCCAAGACGATGAGGACTCCATTGTTCAGTTTTGCATCACCAAGCTTGAATGACCTAAATGCCTGGACCGAGTACTCCTCAATATCAGATCCTTCCAACGAATCAACCGTCAAAACGGAAATTTGTGCTTTTGTGGCATCATCCAACCGTTTCCCAAGCTCGATGAGTTCGGATTTTTCCTGATCATCCAGGACTCCGGCAAAGTCCTGGACATATATATCCCCAACTGGTTCAGGAATTTTAGGTTGTGCTGCGACTACGTTTGCTAAACTGAACGTGAGAATGAAAAATAGCGCAAACACAGCGAGTCTTTTCATTATTTATCGCTCCCGAAATCAACCTTTGGCGTTTCTTTTTCTTGATCGGTCACTTCAAAATATGGTTTGGTATCGAACCCGAACGCGCCTGCCATCATATTCTTTGGAAAACGTTTAATCGTCTTATTATAGTTGGTAACTTCATCATTATAGTCTTTCCGTGCTACCGTCAAGCGATTTTCCGTCCCCTCCAAGCTATCCATGAGACCCTTGAAGTTTTCATTGGCCTTTAGATCCGGATAGTTCTCGACAACCACCAAAAGACGGCTTAAAGCCCCACTCAATTCTTGGTTCGCATCAATAGCATCTTTAGTCGAATTGGCACCTGCCAACTTCGAGCGTGCATCACTCACCGCTTTAATGGCTTCCGTTTCATGCGAAGCATAACCCTTCACCGTTTCGACAAGATTCGGAATCAAATCCGCTCTGCGTTTTAATTGGTTATCCACCTGTGACCACTTATTGTCTACGTCTTCATTGGCGCTTACAAGACCGTTGTAAGAAGATGCCCCATAAATGACAAGTAAAACGACAACGACTATTCCTATTATCCAACCTTTTTTCATCCAAATACCCCCTGCTCTTTCACATTCATATAAGTTATATTCTATATTAGTTCCACCAAAACTATGAATTTCAAACAAAATTTATCAAAATGAAGAACCAAACATTGATCATCAGCTACATAAAATCATAAGGTGTGACATCCTCCATCCCGATCATCGGGTCAGCATTCGTGAAGATTTCAAGATAACTTGCCTCACGCTCTTGCACCTCTCCCTTTTCCACCGGCATATCTTCTTCACTCAAAATCTCCCGCAGCTTTCCACGCAAAGTCGTTTTCCGGCGCATCTCATCATTACGCTCGATCCCTAGACGGAATGCATCTTCTTCACCGCAAAGGATCAAGAAATTTTTACTGCGGGTAATCGCCGTATACAATAAATTACGGCGGAGCATCCGATAATAACTTCTCACTACAGGTAAAATGACAATGGGGAACTCGCTTCCCTGCGACTTATGGATGGAGCAGCAATACGCATGTGTAATCTGGTTCAAGTCCTGTTTCGTGTATGTCACTTCGATTCCCTCGAACGATATGATTACTTTATCGACATGATCGGTATTTTCCTTAGCGAACAATATGGACACGATTTCACCCATATCGCCGTTAAAGACACCCTCCTCTGGCTGGTTCACCAGTTGAAGCACCTTATCTCCCGTTCTGTATATCACGTCTCCGAATTTAATTTCCCGCCGCTTTTCATCCGCATTGCTATTGAACACTTCCTGAAGCATTTTATTCAGTGCATCAATCCCGGCAGGGCCTCTATACATGGGAGCCAGCACCTGTATATCCCTGGCCGTGAAACCCTTCGTCCTCGCATTCGCAACCACTTTCTCGATTACTTGAGCGATTTGCCCTGTCTGGCAGCGAATGAACGATCGATCTTCTTGCTGCTTCGTCACATCATCCGGAAGCTTTCCTTTTTTGATACCATGGGCTAATTCAATGATCGATGAGCCATCAGCTTGACGATAAATATGTTCCAGACTGACAGTAGGCACACAATTCGATGCAAGCAAATCCTTTAAAACCTGCCCAGGGCCAACCGATGGCAGTTGATCTTCATCACCTACCAATATCACTTGGACATTTTCCGGCAAAGCCTTAAACAGTTGATTGGCCAGCCATGTATCCACCATGGAAACCTCATCGATGATCACGATCCGGCCATCCAACTGATTATCCTCATCATGGGAAAAGCCTTCACTCCCGTTCCACCCCAGCAAACGGTGGATCGTAACAGCGGGGAGTCCAGTCGATTCGGCCATTCGTTTCGCTGCACGGCCAGTAGGAGCCGCAAGAACGAATGGAAATGGATCGCTTCCCTCTTTTTTATAATCATTAATGTCCATGGATACACCATGCAGCTCTGCATATAGCTCAACAATCCCTTTGATTACCGTCGTCTTACCAGTACCAGGTCCCCCCGTCAAGATCAACATGGGCGACTGCAGGGCTGTTTGTATCGCCTCTTTTTGAGCTGAGGCATAAGAAACATTTAGACGCTCTTCCAGCTTCCCAAGGGCCAGTAAAAATTCCGATTCCGGGAACTGGTCTTCATACTCGGTTTGTGCGAGTATCCGCTTGATGTTCGTAACAATTCCCTTTTCAGAATAGTAAAGTGAAGGCGGATAAATTCGTTGATCCTCGACAACGATTTTTCCCTCTTCCGTCAATTCGATTATTTCCGAGGAAATGTTCGTGAACTCTATGCGATCCCGTTTATTTTCCTCAAGCAATCGCTTGACCGCTTCCAATAGCTGCTCGGCTTCTATGTAGATATTTCCATCCTGAAGGCATTGTGATTCAAGTGTATACAAGCACGCAGCCTTGATTCGGTCGGGATGGCTGCCGGAAATGCCAAGCTGATGCCCAAGCTCATCCGCCCGTCCAAAACCGATCCCTTCAATATCCTCTACGAGCTTATATGGATTTCCCTGAACCATCGTGATCGTATCCTGTTTATACAATTGATAAATCTTCATCGACAGCTGCGGACCGAAGCCATATTGATTCAGGGCGATCATTACCTGCTCCAGACCTTGATGCTCGACTAATGTATCATAGAGGCCCTTTGCCTTTTCCCCGGATAGCTTCGGGATATCATCAAGTAACGAAGGCTGAGCCAGAATTTTGGAAATTGCCTTTTCCCCTAGTGTATCAACAATGCTCTCGGCTGTTTTTTTCCCAATGCCTTTGAACAGGTCACCGGATAAATAACTGACGATGCCTTCCTTTGATTGGGGCAAATCCTTGCGAAAATGCTCTACATGAAATTGAAGGCCAAAACGCGGATGTTCCTTCATCGCCCCATAAAAAATATAGATCTCATCCTCATGCATCCTTGGAAAGTAACCTGTCACGACAGCTTCCTTCTCTTCATAATTCAGATTCGTTTCATGCACACGAATTCTTACAACCGAGTACATATTTTCTTCATTATGAAAGATCGTCACTAAATGACTTCCTTTCATGAACATTTTCTCTTCTGAAAACAAATCCAATGAATCTTGCTGGCTCAACGCTTCTCCCCACCTTTCCATGCATATGCAGACTATTTACTCAGCATTCATTTCTTCCATCAGTTTCTTACCGTGTGCAGCAAGCATATGGTCAGGCTGTGCTTCCAAAGCTTTATCAAAATAAGCCATCGCCGCCTGCGCATCCTCACGATACCCGGCAAACGCAACACCTAAATTATAATAAGCATCGGCATGGCCTGGATCCTGTTCCACGACTAAATTCAGTTGATTGATCAATTCATCATATAATTCCGCATTGGCAAGACATAGCGCATATTGGAATCTCGCATCAACGTCATCAGGGCTCAGCTCCACCGTTCTCTGTAAATAAGGCATCGCCAATTTGGGTTGATCTAACGCCATCAATGTCAATCCAAGCATAAAGTAAGCATCGCTGTTCTCCAGTCCCAAACGAATAGCCTTTTCAAACATATCCTTCGCTTCGATTAATTTAGTATCGGTTTCATAGTATAAGTTTCCTAATGAATAGTAAGCCGCCGCTGCATTTTCATCCAGCTCAATCGCCTTTTTGTAAAACTTGACCGCTTTATCCGTTTCACCCACGGCAGTCAGTACATTCCCAAAGTTTATGTAGGCAACAGGCTCATTTGGGTTTTCCTCGATCGCCTCATTAAAAACTTTCGCCGCTTCTTCGTATTTTCCTTGCTGCATAAACTCAATTCCTTGTTGATTCTTATCCATGATCATTTCACACTCCATTTTTCATATTAAAAAGTATAGCATAAGCCATCGGTCGAATTCAGACAGCACACCCTTAATCCAAAAGAAGTCCCCAACCGCAAACACAGCTGGGGACATGCTTATTTTACCCTACGTAAGTCAGTTTTTCACCTTTTTTAAATACTTCATCAATCGTACCGCCACCCAGGCACACTTCTCCATCATAGAATACGACTGCCTGTCCAGGTGTGATTGCGCGGACTGGCTCGTCAAAGATGACTTCGACATCACCATTTTCCAGAACCTTCACCTTAACACCGCTATCCTCTTGACGGTACCTGAACTTTGCCGTACATGTAAATTCACCAGCAGGTATATGTTCCGCTACCCAGCTGACATTCACTGCACGAAGGGAATTGGAATACAGCACATCATTATCAAAGCCTTGACACACATATAACAGATTGCGCTTCAAGTCTTTTCCCGCAACAAACCAAGGTTCGCCGCTGCCGCCAATCCCTAGACCGTGACGCTGACCAATCGTGTAATACATCAATCCGTCATGCTTGCCCATGACCTTTCCATCCATCGTGACCATATCACCGGGCTGTGCTGGTAGGTAATTGCTTAAAAACTCTTTGAAATTGCGTTCACCGATAAAACAGATGCCTGTTGAATCTTTTTTCGTTGCCGTAGCAAGACCCGCTTCTTTCGCAATCTCACGGACTTCCTTCTTATCAATGTGCCCAAGCGGAAACATGACTTTTTCCAATTGTTCTTGAGTAAGCTGGTTCAAGAAGTAGGTTTGATCCTTATTATTATCAATACCGCGAAGCATCTTGTATTCGCCATCCCGGTATTCAACCTGTGCGTAATGGCCTGTAGCCACATAATCAGCACCAAGGCTTACCGCATGTTCTAAAAATGCCTTGAATTTGATTTCCTTATTGCACATTACATCCGGATTCGGGGTGCGGCCCGCTTTATACTCATCCAAGAAATAAGTGAATACTTTATCCCAATATTGCTTTTCGAAATTGACCGCATAATAAGGGATGCCGATTTGATTACAAACGGCAATTACATCATTGTAATCCTCCGTTGCCGTACAGACTCCGTTTTCATCTGTATCATCCCAGTTCTTCATGAATATCCCGACCACATCATAGCCTTGATTCTTCAATAGCAGGGCTGACACAGAAGAATCCACGCCTCCTGACATACCCACGACGACGCGTGTATCTTGTGGTGCTTTATTCATTCTGTCACCTCATTTATTTAAAGAAGGAATTATCTTCCAACTAATCTTTTAACGATTTTCACGGTGGTTTCAGCAGCATGCCTGACTTCCTCTTCCGTGTTGTTCAAACCGAAGCTGAAACGAATCGAATTCTTCGTCCGCTCCGAATCTTTCCCGAACATCGCCACAAGCACATGCGACGGATCGATTGACCCTGCTGTACAAGCGGATCCGCTCGATACCGCAACACCTGCCAAGTCCATATTAACGAGCATCGATTCCACATTCGTACCCGGGAAACTAATATTCAGCACATGTGGCAGCGACTGTTCCATTGATCCGTTAATTTCATATTGTACATCCGCCCCATCAAGGACGGCAAGCAATACGTCTTTATATTGCTTGTATTGCTCCGTTTTCTTTTCCATCATGCTCTGTGCAATTAAAACAGCTTCTGAAAAACCGGCAATGGCCGGCACACTCTCCGTACCCGCTCGGCGTTTGCGTTCTTGTTCCCCGCCATATAAATGCGGATTCAGCTTCAAGCCTTCACGTATATATAGAAAGCCGATTCCTTTGGGACCGTTGATTTTATGCGCTGTTACACTCAGCAAATCCACACCCAATTCACGAACATCGATAGAGATCAAACCATATGCCTGAACGGCGTCCGTGTGGAAAATGGCTTGATGACCTTTGAGCAATTGTCCAATTTCAGCAATCGGCTGGATCGTTCCGACCTCATTATTGCCGAACATGACCGAAACCAAAATCGTATCGTCCCGCAATGCCGCCTTTAAATCGGCAATGGAAATAAGCCCCGCTTCATTCACAGGTAAATATGTGATTTCAAAGCCAGACTTCTCAAGGAATTGGCATGTATGCAAAACCGCATGATGCTCGATCTCCGTCGTTATGATGTGCTTTCCTTTTTCTTCATAAGCATTCGCAACACCAATGATCGCCGTATTATCCGCCTCGGTTCCGCCGCTCGTGAAAATGATTTCATTCCGCCCGGCACCGATGCTTTTTGCAATACTCGAACGCGCCTCATCTAAAACATGGCGAGCCTCCCGCCCGAAAGCATGAATGCTCGACGGATTACCAAAGTCATGGCTCATGACTGTCATCATTCTATCGATCACATTCGGATGCATCGGTGAAGTCGCAGCATGATCTAAATATATTCTGTCCACTTTATTGTCGCCTCCATTAAAAAACGCAAGCGCCCACATAATAGGCGCATTGCTGATCACTTAAATATAGTACATATAAGAGTTGATTTCACCCGTATCCTTATAGTTCGCCAAATCCATAAGCGTCGTATTATCCAATACATCCTTCACAGCATCGCGGATCCGGATCCAAAGCTGGCGCTTCACCGGCTCTTCATCCTCAATGCCTTCAACAGGGGTAATCGGCCCTTCCAATACGCGAATGACATCACCCGAAGTAATCTCCTGAGGATCTTTAGACAAGACATACCCGCCATACGCACCACGGACACTCTTCACCAACCCTGCATTACGTAGCGGCGCAATCAACTGCTCCAAATAATGCTCCGACAGATTATGCGTCTGGGCAATCGATTTCAAACTTTTCGGGCCTTCTCCATAGTGTTTAGCAAGCTCGATCATAATCGTTAAACCATAACGGCCTTTAGTAGATATCTTCATACATATACACCTCAAATTATTTATCCGTTTCTAAATTCTTTTGAAATTATAGCATATTCCCGCCAGAAATGCATTCAACCTCCCTTCATTTGTCAAATTATCCTAATTGGAGAGGTAGGGAATATATTGTTAAAAGACGGATTATCCAGTGCCAAGGACGAATTATTATCTATCAAGGACGAATTATCTACGCCAAGGACGAATTATCCCGCATTTTGGACGAATTAACTTCTTTGTAAGACAACGTACATTTTTCAAATGAAAGTTCTGTTCTTTGACACATTTACTTTTACTAAAAGAACAGGAAACCTATCATTAATAGAGAATATTTCTATTATTAAGGAGTGGTTACTATGATGATAAAAGAATGTGAGATACCTTTAAAAGTACATATGATAGAAGCTCTAATGAGACGCTTACCACCTGATCATGCTAAGCAACCGATATTAAACTAAAGACATCAAAAAAATCAAAGCTGGATATAGTGGGGAATATAGAGTCTTATCCTCTCTAAATGCCCTTCCTGAAAAAGAGTATCTATTTTTTCATGACCTCCGTCTAATTGGATCACCCTTCCCCTTCCAAATCGACATCCTCATTGTCACTTCTTATTTTTTATTAAGGCTGTTTTCACATACTTTGTTGCTATTTACCAGGTAGTGAGTTGTGGTTGATTTCCCCTCCAGATGCTCGCTTTCCGCGGGGCGGGCGGTGAGCCTCCTCGGCGTAAACGCCTGTGGGGTCTCACCTGTCCCGCTGCTCCCGCAGGAGTCTCGCACTTCCGCTCCAATCAACCTTAAATAGTTTCGTTTTAAAAACAACAATCTTTACGAAAAGAGCCTTTATTAATTATTGAAGTGAAAAACATGGCTGGTGAAATCTATTACGACAACACATTCAATCAACATATCCGCACAAATCCAGATGGAAAAACAGAAGCTTTTGATGATCCAATTCTGCAAGTGAACCGGCAGCGCCAACAGCTAGTTGAATGGTTGAAATTTTAAAAAATCATCAATCTCCCAGTAGAAATATTAGTCGTCAGCGCCAATTCATCAACGATAATACGAGCTGAGAACAGAGATATTCATAGAAAAGTGATACGTAAAGATAGTATTCTTATAAAAATTGCAGAATTCAAAGAAAAATTTGAAAAAGAATATCTACTATATTGCTCGACGAACATACACCATATATCCCAAATATTTTGGAAAGTTATGGAATACCCCTTACCACCCTTCAAACTGGAGTATACTGCCATATGGAGAGAAGATTAAGAAAGTGGATTTGCCGTACATGTTTGCATTCTTCCCATGATGCCCGCATCTCCGCTCTTCAGGATTATGTATTCCTCGTTAAACCTACCATTACCAAAGCGAATTCCGGCAATTCCTCCAACTCAAATCTCCATCAAGTGCAAAAAAGTTATTAACTTCATTAAAATTACATCATTCCGGCAACACCAAAGGAAGAGTTTCTTTTTACGTTCGATTATTGAGGAAAGGACGAATTAATTGGTGTGAAGGACGAATTATTTCCCTGTAGGACGAATTAGCTGCCTGAAGGGCGCATTAAATACTAATTCAACTGCATTCACAGCATAATCAGCGCATTTTCCCCATAAGTTGTGATACCTTTATATTAAAAGGAGAGGTGCGCAATGAATATTAAACCGCTTGCTTTCCGGATGCGGCCTCGATCGATTGATGAGATCATCGGGCAGGAGCATCTGGTCGGTGAAGGGAAAATTATCGCAAGGATGGTGAAGGCCAAGCAGCTTTCTTCCATGATTCTGTATGGTCCGCCGGGAATTGGCAAGACATCGATTGCAAGTGCGATTGCCGGAAGCACGAAGTTTGCTTTCCGGACGCTGAATGCGGTGACCAATAATAAAAAGGATATGGAAATCGTGGCAGCCGAGGCTAAGATGTCCGGTAAAGTGATTCTGCTGCTTGATGAGGTACATCGACTCGATAAGGCAAAACAGGATTTTCTATTGCCATACCTTGAAAACGGGATGATTACCTTGATCGGTGCAACGACCAGCAATCCCTATCATGCAATCAATCCGGCTATCCGAAGCCGGTGCCAGATTTTCGAGCTCAAATCCTTGGAAACCAATGATATAACTACAGCTCTGGAACGGGCACTTCATGATGAAGAACGGGGGCTTGGTGCGTATGAAACGGATGTCAGCCTTGATGCCCTTACCCATTTCGCGACTGCTTCAAACGGAGATGTCCGCAGTGCCCTTAACGCTCTTGAGCTCGCCGTCATTTCCACTGAACCCTATGAGTCCGGAACGATTCATATAGATCTGCAAATTGCCGAAGAATGCATGCAGAAAAAAAGCTTCTCACATGATAAGGATGGAGATGCCCATTATGATGTTCTGTCGGCTTTCCAAAAATCAATTCGCGGAAGTGATGTGAATGCAGCCCTTCATTATTTGGGGCGCTTGGTCGAAGCCGGCGATCTTGTCAGCATTGCCCGCCGCATGGTGGTCATTGCCTACGAAGATATAGGTCTTGCCAATCCTCAGGCTGGTCCCAGGGCCCTCGCTGCAGTCGAAGCCGCTGAACGGCTCGGTTTTCCTGAAGCCCGGATTCCACTTGCCAACTCAGTGGTCGAGTTATGCCTATCACCCAAATCAAACACGGCCATTGTCGCAATTGATGCAGCGCTTTCCGACATTCGCAGCGGCCATAGCGGAGATGTACCGGACCATCTTAAGGATGCCCATTACAAAGGAGCCACAGATCTCGGACGCGGCATCGGTTACCTTTATCCGCATGACTACGAGAATGGCTGGGTGAAGCAGCAATACTTACCGGATAAACTGCGCAGCAAAAAATATTACAAACCGAAAAAGAGCGGGAAATTTGAACAAGCCCTGGCATCGGTCTATGAAAATATCGAGAAAAAGAAATAACTCCGGATCGCTTTAGACCGGAGTTTTTTTATTGTGGGAAATGAAAGCTTTTGACATGTCTCATATTGACAATGACCGCCTCCCCATGTGCATTCACCATCTCAATGATGCCATCTTTCACCGTACTGACCTTACCAATATTCTTCGGATGCATCCCTAAGTCGAGCACCACCAGTTTATTGGTCAGCTTTTTCATCTGTTCCTCCAATGTCCTGGCCCAGCTTAAAGATGAGACCTGTGCCAGTTGCTCTGTTTTATTCAAACCGTAAGGGCCTTTTTCATCATTTGTAACCGAAAGCCACTTCAAATGATCCATCGAGATGAACATCGTTTTAAATACGGGCGAATAAAAGACGAAATAGTTATTCATGATTCCCACGATATAGCCATGAACCGAGTGTTTTTTCGTGAGCAGGATTTCAACGAACCTCCCCTTCGCATTCATCAACAATTTTCGGAACGATGTCTCTTCGATCTCCGGCTCTCCTCCCGACCCAAACTCCTCTTCGATCATTGGAAAGGAAAAATTCTTAATGTGCCTGAATGGAATGTAACGGTACACTTTTCCAGTATACAAGACGATGATGTCCGAGCTTTCTTCAATTAAAATCCCCGCTTCATGTATATTCCCTGCAAGCTCAAGTTCCATATACTGACCTATATGTTTTGATAACAAGCGTTGCTTCCTCCTTTCTATTGAAATCAATCAAACCAAACAGTATGCTTTGTTCCAACTTGAAACCAGGTTACCTGTCATAATGGTTGCTTGGCCATTTTTTTGTCAGTTCCAAATAGCATTTGAACTGATAAAATCGTCATTAAAAAAGTTTATAGAATGAAACATCTTCCATCATGGGCAAAAGCGGCATGTCCACTTTCCATAAGAAGGCACAACAACTCCATATTGGTTGCTGTACCTGTTTGGTATTTCTTTTACCGTGGGTTTTGAGATGTTGCTTTGATTAAGTTCTCAATCCATATTTGCTTGAACGTATTTTCTCGAGGACCCCGAAGTCTCCCTAAACCTCCATTTGATGAACTGCTTGAAGAGCTTTCATATGATGAACTGCTTTCAATGAATGAACTGCTGCTTTCAACAGAAGAACTGCTGCTTTCGACTGATGAACCTTTTCTTCTGTCTGATGAACCTCTTCTTCTGTATGATGAACCTTTTCTTTTGTCTGATGAACTGCTGCTTTCATCTGATGAACTGCTCCTTTCGTCTGATGAACTGCTGCTTTCATCTGATGAACTGCTGCTTTCGTCTGATGAACTGCTGCTTTCGTCTGATGAACTGCTGCTTTCGTCTGATGAACTGCTGCTTTCGTCTGATGAACCACTTGAACTGCTTCCTTTTGACGAACCTCCAGCTGAAGAGCCTCCATTTGCAGAGTTTTCACCTTCTGCTTCTTCTTCGCAATTTTCATTTACCTGCACAGTTATAACTACGAATTGGACATGATCCGTTGTCACATAAAATAATTCTTCATGATGAACAACGATAAGGTGGCTGTCAGTAACTTCCATCAGGATGCCCTCAACTTTATTAGGTCCTCCAGCACTGATGGATACCCAATTGTGGACTAACCGCGATAGTAAGCCGTTAATTGTTTCTGTACCGTCACCAAATTGAGGCAATAACTCATTGTCCGCCAGCTCCAGCACTGTTACACTTTTAATATGGGAAATCGGGTATAGAACAAGCCCGTCTTTCTCAGTGGATATAACTAAAAACTCCTCTTTTACATCTACAACCCGGCCAACTTTGGATGCCGGACCGCCGCCATTCACTTGAATGCTGCTAGTTTGAAGTGATTCCAGCACACCTAAAAAATTTGCTGGATATACTGTTTCTTCTTCGTTGATCGAACTTAAATCAAGTTGAGTTTTTTTCGCATTCCCAACAACAATTTTCAAATGCTCGATGGCGAAATATACGAGTTGATTTTGTTCTGTTTGAATCACGATATAATCGCTCTGCACTGTTAAAAGCTTGCCTTCTCTAGAATCAGGCCCGCCTTTAAACACCCTCACAAATTTCCCTGTTAAAGCTTCAAGGTACGGTAAACCAACAGTCTCTTCCATTTTTCCTTTAGCCTCCAATAGTTATTTATACTTTAGTGATATCCGTACTGCATATATATGCGCCTTCTTTCTAATACGGACTCTGCTAATCACCCATTTTGTAGTAAATCGTCGTACGCCTAGAAAAATGTTATGAAAAAAACTCTTTCCATTCTATTCAACTTATTAAAAAAGGGCCTTCCTTTTTAATAAAAAAACTCCGGAATTTCCCCGGAGTTACTTCATCATTTACCTTATTGAACGAAATGGCCTTTCTTCCAAGTTACTTAATGGACAATTCCGTCATTTCCCCTATACTACCGCTTTAGCCAAACGCTTCCTTTGACACTGGATGGCAAATTCATCTCGATCAGCAGAATTGAAAAGGATCCTTGGAAGCAGCCAATAGAACTTTATCCTACCTCCATTTGCAACACAGACTTGCACTCCATCAAAACCTGAAAGTCTATCAGGAAAAAAAGAATACTCCAAATGGAAATTTGGAGCATGACATTACCTATGTTTTTCCTTTAGCCACCCGATTACCGATTTCCCACCGTTTTCGCGGAGATCCTCAGCTTCTTCCTTTCCAATGGCCTTACCATCCTTGATCACGATCACCTCATCAAGGATTTTCTCGATTTCCTCGATTTCATGAGTGGCCATGATAACCATTTGCCTTTCAAAATCGATATAAGACAGCAAGCTCCGTACTATCGACTCCCTAACCATAACGTCCAACCCTGAGAATGGTTCATCCAATAGCACGACCGGTGCCTCCCGAGACAGGGCCAGCACTAATTTAAGCCGTCCCCGATTACCTTTCGACATCGTACGGACCTTCTTCAGGACATCCAATTTCATGAATGCCAGCATTTCAATTGCCTTTTCCAGGTTAAAATCAGCAAATTGCGATGCATGAAAATCAATATACTGACCTGCGGTAAAATTGGAATAGAAAAAATCAAGCTCTGACAGATAAGAAACAACAGAAGCCGTACTCCTTCTTACCGGCACCCTATCGACCGTCACCTCTCCATGATCCGGTTTCGCGAGACCGGCAATCAGTTTGAGCAATGTTGACTTACCGCTGCCATTGGCCCCCAACACCCCATATATCTTCCCCACTTCAAACGTGAGTGAAACACCATCAAGGGCAGTAATGCTTCCATACTTTTTCGTAACATCATGCAGCTCAACCGTCATTTTGCATCCCCCTGCTTCTTCAGAAATTGCTGTACCGCTGTCAGCATTTCTTCTCTCGACAAGCCGATTTCTTTCATATTTTCAACGAATGTCTCGATAACTTCCGTTTGAATCCGGGTACGCAATGATGCAATCAGCACCGGATCATTTTTAACGAATGTACCCTGCCCCCTTCTCGTCTCCACAATTCCATCCCTCTCAATCTCGGTATAAGTACGCTGGATCGTATTCGGATTGACACCCATCTCGACTGCCATTTCGCGGACCGATGGCAGCTTATCCCCACTCTTTACCTCACCCCGTACAATTGAATAACAAATTCGATCGGCAACCTGTAAATAAATCGGTTTTGAAGCATGAAAATCCTCTGACATCCTTTACACCTCAATCTTTCGGTCCAAGAGCCAACATGAAGCGAGGAACAATATCACTAATGCGATAACATCCAACCCGCTTGTCAAAAGCGAAATATTCCCTCTACCTTCTAGATAAAACTCCAACTTGGCTTGAGACAAGCTAAACGACGAACCGTTAAAAGCAGGTACAGCCCATAGATCATCCAGTTTCTTATATATCTCGGTATTTCCAACCCAATTTTTCACCAAAACCATTCCTATAAACAGAAGGGACACAATCAGCCAACGAATATTTTTAATAAGCTGAATCCTTGCGAGTGCATGATACACTACCCATAAAAACATCATTAGCACGGCAATGACAATACTGACCGCCGTCATAACCCCGCCTATCTGTAACAAGCCTACTAATCCCGAAAAACTTTCCACCTGAAAGTCTGGCTGAAAATAACCGGTCGGAACCCTAAAAGCCACAAATACTAAACAGCAGGCAAATAAAATTGAAACCACCTGAAACAGCACACTTGACAATAATTTACTTCCAAGCAGCATCGCCGCAGACTGGGGATTATGAATCCACAACTGCGTCTTCCCCTCATAATTCAAACATCCAAAAATCAAAGAGAACATAATAAATGGTTGTAAGAACATGATTATCCATGTGCACATATAAAAAAGACCTGCAACTTCCAAATACCTGGATGCCAATAAAGCAATAAACACTAAGCCAACCTGTGCAACCAATAGCCAGAGAAGTGTGGATTTCCCGATCAGCCACTCCTTTATCATTAAACCTTTAAACGAATTCAACTTCCCAACCCCTTCATTATTGTTCTAGTTACATAGTACACAGTTACACCGATATATGTCAAAAGTATTATAAAATAACAAAATATACTATTCTTTTATAGTGAATTTAAATATAATAGATGAAGTGGTTACTATAAGAGGAAGGAAGTAAGATATGAGACATGAAAAAAAGACGAAAAAGAAACGGACATGGCTGAAGGTAGTCGGTATAATTGTCCTACTTTTCATATTAGCAGGGGGAGCGTTTGCCTACTCCGTATGGAATGCTCTAACTAAAACCGTTGACTCAATGCATACACCCATAGACCGTAACACGGATAAACGTACAAAAGACCTGGCACTATCGAATTAGGAGCCCTTCTCGATGCTCATGCTCGGTGTCGATGAACGTGATGGCGACAAAGGCCGTTCAGATACAATGATCGTCTTGACGGTCAATCCACAAAAGAAGTCAGTCAAAATGCTAAGCATTCCGCGTGATACACGGACCGAGATCGTCGGTCATGGTACACAGGATAAAATCAACCATGCGTTTGCTTTCGGCGGCGCAAAGATGTCCATGGATACTGTTGAGAACTTCCTCGATATCCCGATCGACTATTATATGAAGATCAATATGGTAGGATTTAAGGATATCGTTGACGCAGTCGGCGGAGTGACTGTTCAAAACGATTTGGACTTCACCTCCGATGGCATTCATTTTGCGAAAGGTTCGCATACTCTTAATGGGAAAGAAGCCTTAGCCTATTCACGAATGAGGCATGATGATCCTAATGGTGATTTTGGCCGTCAGTCCAGGCAACGTTCCATCATCGAGGCTGTCATCAGGGAGGGTGCGAGTGTTTCCTCTCTGACGAAATACAATGATGTCTTCGACGCACTAGGCAATAATATCCAGACGAATTTGACGTTTGATGACATGATGGACATCCAAAAGAACTACAGGGACGCTAGCAAAAGCATTACCCAATCATCCATAAATGGCAAAGGAACGAAAATCGACGGAATCTACTACTATATTGTGTCGGATGAGGAAAAAGAAAAGGTTCAATCCGAATTAAAAGAACAATTATCCATCAAATAAGAAAAAATGAAAAAGCTGTCCGGGCCTGCATCCCGACAGCTTTTTCATTTTCACCGTCCAATAATCTGACAAAAAACGAACACCAATTGTAGAGATTTGTTGGAATTTTTGTTGTTTATTAGGCATGAAAAAACGGTATAATCTAGTATGAGCTGATACTTACATTTCCCCTTGCCCCTTTCATCACTTGACACTATTATTCTTTGGACCCGGAATTCCATCAACCATCATTCATCAACCATAATAAATAATCCTAAACAAAAGGAGTGGATTTAATTGAAAATCAAAGCAGGCAGCTGGGCTATGCTAAGCACACAGGACAAAATGTTTATTCTGAAAGCCATCAGTGATCGCTCAAGAATGAAATATGTTTCATGATAAGTAGACCTATTGGATCATTATACGAGAGCATCGCCTCTCCCTTTTCACTAAAACGAACTTGTGCCTGAAAAAGGAGAGGAATCTATTCAAACTGATAATTCCATAACAAACGCCATTCGCCTTTTTCTTTAACGACATAGCAATCCTGTTCCAATGTAAACACCCCAAAACGAGAATTGAAGACCTGTGTAACTGGAATTTTAAAGGCCGTTTTATGCACCCTTCCATCCTTATCCAGACTCCAGTTCTTCACTTTCTTAACACGGCCTACATCATACTGAAAGGTCTCCACATCCATATGCTGTAAAAACACATGGGAGCGGTTTTGCACATAATCTGCCCGATTCGGAAACCGCAGCTTCATTTCAGAACTTAACAAATCCCAGGACTTCCCGAACTCCGCTTCGCTTTCATACTCATAAAAATCTTCCACCACGCTTTTTGAGCCGCTCGGCCAAAGAAAAATGATCCAAGCCCCTGCAGCCAATGCCAGGAGAATAATCGCCAATGCTCCCAGTGGAACCTTATTCTGTCTCCTCACTCATCAATCACCCTCACAGGTTATCATTCATTTATATATATAGGGGAAAACGATAAAAAAGAAGCATGTTATTAGACAAAGCCGTTCTCTTTTGAGGTACCGCATGCTAGTTTAATAAATAATTGTTGTATTCCCTTTATGCAGTCGCAATCCCTCTAACTTCGGCATGTTAATAAAACAAGCTGTAATGAGTGGTTTAGGCTTTTCCGTATTGCCTTACATCACGGTAAAAAACGAGATTGAAAAGGGATCCTTAAATATTATTGAACATAATGAAAGATTTGAGCCGATTTACTCACATCTACTCGTCAAGCCGAAAAAATGGCAATCCCCAGCGGTTGAAAAATTTATTGAGTTAACATTGGAATCTGTATAGCCATCGACTTATGGAATTAAAAGATTTCCATCCTAAAAAACACTAAAAGCAGTGCGATTTCACTTGCGAAATCCACTGCTTTTACTTGTTTTCATTCAATTTTTCCTGTGCGGACACTCCAAAAGAAAGCATATTGTTAGTAGTTTATGTGAAAGGATCTCTCAGATTCTAGGACTTCTCCATCGATAAAAGAAAAGAAAAAAGAAAATTCCCAGCAAACCGCCAAACGTGTCCAGCATGACATCCTGCCACAAGGGAGTTCGGCCACCCGTTAGTTTTTGATGCAGCTCGTCAGCACTCGCATAAAAAAGGATGCATAAAAAAGCGCCTGGAAACGAAAGAACAGGATTCTTCACAAAACGGCGCCAAACACCATATGTCAATAATCCAAACACAAAAAAGATAAAAAGATGGGCACCCTTCCGAAGGAAAAACTCCAGAAAACCATTCACCCCTGCTGTTTGGGCACTCACTTCAACGCCACCATACATGAATGAAATGCCGCTTAATCTATCATACCAATACGGCGTATTGAACTGCGTTAATAAAGGGGAAATGCTTTGCTCCTCATACGTTTGCGAGGAAAAAAAGAAGATGACCATCGCCCATAAAACGAGCAAACCCGGGACGTAGTATCTACGGATCATATACTATCAGGTTCTTCCATGATCCCGCTTAATTTTTCCTTAATCTCGTCCACAAGTTCATTTACAGTAACATCCTGCCCAGACTCTCCTTTGGCAAAAGTGTCTTTTAAAATATCAAAAAAATCCATTCGAATGTTCTCCACTCCAATATCATTGAGCCACCACTTCATACTGTTGTCCTAATCCTTTTTTTCAAAAATAAGGAATATAGCTCTTTTTATTTGATAATCACATAAAAAGTGGTGATTGGCAAGCGGAATTAATCTACAAAAGGGTAAAATCTGAATTTTTAAAGAAATGATCACAAAAAGTTCATAACTGACGGAATATGAAAATCAGCAGTTGAATACATGCAGTTCATTTGGTGTAAGATCCAAATGAAAAAAAACCAAAAAAAGGGGCGATTCCTCAGCCCCTTCGATACCCTCTATGATTGCCCCATTAAATAAGTCATCAATGAAATCAATACTAAAGTAATGGTGATATAAGTCCCGATAAAAATTTTCTTGCTTCTCTGTTTCTTTTCATAAACTTCCTCGAACGTAATGAATTTGTTTTTTGTCATCAAATAATCTCCTTTTATTTTGATGGCAGCTATCTGACATCGCCTTCCGCGAAGTCCCTTTGCTTGATCTTTATAGTTATATCGGCATACAACCGAAAACGTTTAGGTATTATTCACTATTTTCTCATGGCTGCAATTTTAAATCCATATCCATTTACCTATTAGTAAATAAAAAGGATAGAAATTCACCCTTTGCCAAAAATAACAAAAAGGACATCAACGAGAGGAAGAGAAAAATGGATGCAGAAATGCAGGAGAAATGCGGGGTATTTGGAGTGTTTAATCACCCCAAAGCAGCCGAATTAACTTATTACGGACTTCATTCACTTCAACACCGTGGTCAGGAGAGTGCAGGAATTGTGGCTAGTGATGGGAAATCATTCAGGAATCACAGGGGAATGGGATTAGTTACCCAAGTATTTTCACGGGACATCCTTGATGGGTTAAGCGGAAATATGGCCATTGGTCATGTACGATATTCAACTTCTGGTGAAAGTTTACTGCAAAACGCACAGCCCCTCGTTTTTAAATATAGCGAGGGGGACTTGGCTGTTGCTCATAATGGCAACCTCGTAAATGCAAGGATAGAACGGGATGTGTTACAACAGCAGGGAAGCATATTTCAAACAACAACCGATACTGAAATTATTGCCCACTTAATAGCTCGTTCAAGTAAAAAGCATTTCGCAGAAAGCGCACCTGATATGCTTAAACGTATCGACGGTTCATTTGCCTTGATTATAATGACTGAAAAACAAATGCTAATTGCCTTGGATCGTCATGGGTTACGACCGCTTAGCCTTGGGAAAATTGGCGAATCAATCATCGCCTCCTCAGAAACATGCGCTTTAAATGCGGTTGATGCTAAGTTCTGGCGGGAAGTTGAACCGGGTGAATGGCTTCTTATAGATGAAAATGGAATTCAAACTGGAAGATTTGCGGAAAAAGGTAAGGTTTCCCTTTGCTCCTTTGAATTTGTCTATTTTGCCCGTCCAGATAGCGTCATTCAAGGAAGAAGTGTCTTAGCAATCCGAAAGCAATTAGGTCAAATTCTGGCAAAAGAACATCCGACACAGGCTGATGTTGTCGTTGCAGTTCCCGAATCAAGCGTCCCTGCCGCCATTGGTTTCTCCCAACAATCAGGAATTCCATATGAAATGGGGATTATTAAAAACCCTTATGCTGGTCGTTCATTCATTGAGCCCACGCAAGAATTGCGCGAATTAGCTGTTCGACTGAAATTAAGCGCTGTGCAAGAAATCTTGGAAGGAAAAAGGGTGGTATTAGTCGATGATTCGATTGTTAGGGGAACGACAAGCAAGCGCATTGTCCAATTGATTCGGCAAGCAGGTGCCATGGAGGTCCATGTAAGAATTAGTTCACCTATGGTTAGAAACCCTTGTTTTTATGGAGTGGATATGCCAACTAAGGAAGAACTATTTGCCAACAAACACGAACACGAACGAGCGATGGGACAGGTTATCGGGGCAGATTCATTAGCCTTTTTAAGCACCGAAGGGTTATTAGAGGCAGTAGATGTAGATCTTGGAGAAACTAGCAGTCGCTGTATAGCCTGTTTTAGTGGGGCTTACCCAACTGATATTTGAAGGATATGGCAGGCACCACACAAAAACAACTGTCTTTGTGTGATGCCTAAAACCCCATTTTCCTAATATTAAACCCACGCTGTATTTCTCCTCCTGACAGCCGAACTCCTCGATCACCAATGAGTGTATCTTTTTATTCCGAGTCTTTAATTTCTTATCTTATAAGTTCATTATAATTTTGATCCAACCGAAAAATGACAACCATAAGGGCAGACTGAATAAAGTTCCCCATATGATTCCCTTCATAATATTTGCAGGTCCATCCATAATAAAAATCCCTCTCATATAAGTTGATTTTATTATTGTGTCCATGATTCATTGTTCAGGATACCCTTTCATATGTTTTTGGTAAAAAAGTCCATAAAAAAAAGACTGAATATCAGTCTTCCATAAAGTAAATATTTATTAACTCATTATGAACTTTTTATCTCTATTACCTACAATGAACTCCCGCACATCTTCAATGGATAATCCTAAATTTTTAGCCTCTAAAATTAAATAAACCCATTCTTCTAATTCATTTTTTGCTTTCATGACAAATTCCGCCCCATTTGTGGTAACTCAGCCGCCATAGCATTTAGCCTTAGACCTGTAATTTTGCGTCCCTACTTTTCAATAGGTTTGCTTTTCTCAAAATATTTAACATTTTATTTTCCCATTTAGTTTCATAGCGCTAAATTTGCGCTTTTACCTTTTTAAGAAGTCAACATCCCAAGATATTTTTTCTAAGCCTTTAATACTATATTCATGTTAATTATACTTTAAAACTAAAGTATTAATCATTAATACTTTTCGTTAATTTCTGCCAACATTCTACAAAATTCTTCAAAAAAATCGTCTTAAAACTAGGCAAATAGGGAATTTTTTATCAATCACAAACAACCTGAACTACCATTATAGAAATGCATTAATTTAACTTTCTTCGACGTTTATTAAAAACTTTCATAAAAATACTTCCTTCATCATGTTTTAAAAAACTTTACTCCAACTAATTTTAAAGGTGTCCATATTTCTCTCATTTGGTATAAAGGCATTAAAATTCATCCTTTCTTCTATTACTCATTAATTGAGATTTTGCTTTTAATAAATGATAAGTATATAAAAAGTAGAATTTATTATTTTACATTTTTCAATACTTTATTTAATCCTTCAATAGAATTGACAGGTTACTTCTAATCTAACGAACACGTCGTTCTTTATAACGAATATCCAAATTGAACTTACCATCTTTACATTATTATGTAAATCAGCATTATTGGTCTATTTGATAAACTAATTTGTATCCCTCTTAAGACTAATTAGCATCAGTAGCTTGAATGTTTCCTCTTTAAATCCATTACTGCTGGATGATCCGCAAAATCCAGACCTTAAGTGAATTAAGGGTAGAAACAATATCTACCCTCCTCGACAAAAGCCCGAAATCCCTTTTTCATAATCTGAAACTTCGATTTAACTTTTCAAATATTCTCCTTATTATTAAATACTAATAGTACTCCAATTAAACATTTAATAATGGGGAATTAGGATAATTTTGTTGAATTTTAACTTTTTTTGTCTAAATTTGTCTGTTTCAAAGAACTATATATACTTTATTAAGAACAAGTGCTATATTATAAAAAAATGATTCGGAGGAGGATATGACTAGAAGATATGAGGAATTGGACTCACTAAGGGGTTTAGCCGCTCTCATTGTGTTAATTGGGCATTATTTGATGGTTTACCCATCCTATTCAAATTATCAATACGATTCAAACAGTCCCTATATGATTTATTTGTTCAAGGAAACTCCTCTACGCCTTATTTTCAGTAGTGGAAATGAATCTGTCATTCTATTTTTTGTATTGAGTGGTTTTGTTTTGTATTTATCAGTTAATAGTGCTAAGTTCCACTATTCTACATATTTAATAAAACGAGTGTTTCGCATTTATATACCATATCTAGTGGCAATAAGCGTGGCTATATTGGCGAAAAGGCTTTTAAGCCATATTGATTTGCCTTTTATCACTGACTGGTTTAGTAAATCTTGGACAACTTTGGACACTCCTGCCTTATTATTAGAACATCTTTTGTTTATTGGTCAGTTCAATACAGACGCATATAACAATGTAATATGGTCACTTGTCCACGAAATGAGAATTTCAATTATATTCCCTGTACTGGTACTTTTATTTATACGAAGAAAGCTCAAATATTCATTATTATGGCTTTTTGTTTTAATTTTTTCTTCGACAGTGTGTTTATATTTATTTGGTTCTAATGTGGATATAACCAGCATTATTCTAAGTTTCCATTATAGTACTCTTTTTTTAATGGGAGCTATATTAGCAAAATATCGACATCCACTCTTTGCCTATACCTTTAAAATGAAAAAGATTGTAAAAACCTCATTGCTGATGTGGGCGATTATCTGTTTTATGTACGAAGGAATTATTGGCGAAGTGGATTTTTTAAACAATTATATTTTCAGGGATTATGTGGTCTCGTCCGGTGTTTGCATATTTATCACCATGAGCGTATCTTCCCAAAAAGTTTCAAGTCTCTTAAGGTCTAGAATGCTAACGTTTCTAGGGAAAATTTCATATAGCTTATATTTGTATCATCTCATATCCTTATTCTCATTCATGTACCTATTCTATAACAAGCTTCCTACCGGTTTAATATTGTTCTTTTCATTTTTCTTTTCTTTTTTACTCTCTTATGTTGCTTACCTATTCGTGGAAAAACCATGCATGAACCTCGGATCGTATTTCACGAGAAACAAACAAGGTACAGAAATATCCAATGTTCCGATAGCTCTAAAACGCAAATTAGGATAATTGCTTACTATTCTATTCCTGCCGTATTGCAAAGTTTAGAAACGTATTCTTTTTCTTACTTATCTCTAAAAAAAGTGGTGAAATCGATGAATGAAAAAGTAAAAATAAAAGATTTTATACGAATCTTAAAAAAGCGAATATTTATCATTATACTTTCTGCAGTTTGCATTACTGGTTTCATTATTTTTTCGTCCATGTATCTTATAAAGCCAACTTATCAGTACTCAACTCAAGTTCTGGCAGGATCTTTAAGCATAGACGAAAAGGACGCTTCGATAAACAAAGTTCAAGAGAACAGACAACTTGCCCTTTCCTATATGGACATCATTAAAAGTCCTCAAATCATGATAGGGGTTAAAGAGGAATTGAACCTTAAGACTTCAAGTTATGACCTACTTAAGCAAGTTTCCATTACCAATAGAGATAATTCACAAATTATTACGATCACCGTCAAGGATTCGAACCCTGATTCCGCTAAAGATATCGCCCAGACTGTCGCGAGGCATTCCATCTCTACATTTAAGAACATTACCGACGTTAAACAGATTAGCATTCTCACTGATAATGAAATGGGACAAGCAGAACTGCTTTTCCCAAAGCCTAAATTCATTATAGCCATTTCAATCGTTTTAGGCTTTTTCGCTGGAATAGGCTTAGCACTTCTTAGAGAACACTTTGATGATTCGACCTACTCCGATCGGGAACTTGAACTACTCGGCATCCCATTATTAGGAAGGTTGGATTTGAATACAAAATGGAAAAACAGAAAGCGTAAAACAACTTATAAAACCTTACCTTCCACAAAGCGGGGTGAATATAGTGAGTATTAAATTCACAAGGAAACAATCCTTTTACCTAAATGAAATCAATAAAGAGCAATTTTACTCGATATGTAACAATATCGAGTCAAACCTTCAAAAAGACGATTCAATATTAATGATTACATCCATTTCACAATCACAGAATATTGCAAATGCCACCGCGTACTTAGCACTTGCCTTTTCTGAGCAACGTAAACGGGTGCTGGTAGTGGATGCCAATCTACGTCAGCCTTCGCTGCATCAAGTGTTTAATATCGATAATTCATTCGGTTTGACCAACTTGCTTTTAAATGAGAAGCCCAATATTAACGATCATGCTATACATATAAAGGGTCATCTATTCTGTATACCTACAAGCGAAGTCATTTATGAACCAGCAACTTTATTAACATTAGAGACCCTCCCCACCCTGATTGAAGAGTGGAAAAAGAGTTTTGATATCATTTTATTTCATACATCAGATAGTTTAAATAAACCTGATGCAAATATCGTTGCTAAATATTGTGATGGCATAATTTTAGCGATACAAGAGGGAAGAGATAAGTTAGAGAAAATTGCAAGTGTGAAAATGCAATTTGAAAGGGCAAACCTTGAAATTTCAGGTTCAATGATCATTTCGTAAAATCAAGGAGGACAACCAGTGGATTCGAAGGCCAGAGTCGATAGACAGGAAGAAATCCTGATAAAACCATTATCGACATCATCTTATTTTAATCTAAAGCGCACTATGGATTTTATCATCTCGTTTTTTATGCTGATTCTTTCAGCACCTATTTTATTCTTATTCTGCATTCTTATCCCT
This sequence comes from Peribacillus sp. CSMR9, assembly GCF_033141925.1. Taxonomy (NCBI): domain Bacteria; kingdom Bacillati; phylum Bacillota; class Bacilli; order Caryophanales; family Bacillaceae; genus Peribacillus; species Peribacillus sp. CSMR9. The sequence goes on along the minus strand of NZ_JAOPHO010000009.1, from coordinate 10,362 downwards.
ATTGATTCAACAGGCTCCCCTTTTTTTTATCAACAAAGATTGGGCCTGGATGGGAAGCCTTTCAATATGATTAAACTGCGTTCCATGGGCATCGATGCCGAAAAAAATGGACCAAAGTGGGCAAGTGAAAATGATTCTAGAGTTACCAGAATAGGAGCCTTTATCCGAAAAACACGCATTGATGAAATCCCTCAGCTCATTAATGTTTTAAAAGGGGATATGTCGCTCATCGGTCCAAGACCTGAGAGAGAATATTTCTATAAAGAATTCGAAACGTTTTTGCCTGGCTTTAAAAGCCGTTTATATGTGAAACCTGGAATTACTGGGTGGGCACAAGTAAATGGGGGGTATGATTTAACACCAAAGGAAAAGCTGTATTTCGACCTATATTATATTCAACACCGCTCATTTGCTATGGAAATAAAGATTTTGTTCCGAACATTGACCATAGTCTTTACTGGTAACGGAGCTAGATAATATAAAAAAGGGGTAGTGAAAAATGAATAAAGTGCTAGTAACTGGGGGCTTTGGATTTATTGGCTCTCATATTGTCGATACATTAATCCGTAATAATTATGAAGTGGCTATATATGATAACCTATCTACCGGAACTATGGGGAATGTCCATGCCAATGTCACTCCCTTCTTTGGAAATGTTGAAGATGAAGCCCTGCTCGATAATGCGATGGAGACATTTAGACCTGACTATGTCATTCATCAAGCTGCACAAGTTAGTGTACAAAAATCCATTTCGGACATTACGAATGATGCACGGATCAATATCTTGGGAACGATAAACATCGCTAAGCTCTCTCACAAGTATGCCGTAAAAAAGATCGTGTTTGCCTCATCTGCGGCTGTATATGGAAATGCTGATGTCATGCCAATTACCGTATCACATCTTACTTCTCCATTATCACCCTATGGTGCATCAAAAAAAACGGCAGAGGATTATCTAAAGCTTGCAAAAGAATTATACGATTTAAATTATGTGAATCTTCGATATAGTAATGTATATGGACCAAGACAGACAGCAAGCGGCGAAGGCGGTGTCGTATCGATCTTCACTAATCTTGTCATAAATAATGAGCGGCCCGTTATTTATGGGGACGGCACTCAAACGAGGGATTTCATCTATGTTAAAGATGTAGCTGATGCCAACCTGAAAGCTTTGGAATCAGAAGGAAGCGGCACCTACAATATCTCATCAACCACTAGTACAAGCATCAATCAATTATTCTCGATTATCCAATCATTTGGCACCCATGATTTATCTCCTATTTATCAGCCCGCGAAAAATGGGGACATCAAAGAAAGCTTACTCTGTAATAAAACGACTATTCAAAAATTGGGTTGGCACCCCGCCCATTCACTTGAAAAGGGTCTTGAGAGCACATATGAATATTATTTAAATCAAAATCACCCTTCTTTAACCGCAAAGGCACTGCATTCACCTGCACCACTACTCAAGCCAACGACTTTATCGTCATAAAATCGGGAGCGAAAAAAGTGAACACAAAGAAGAACTCTATTTTAAAAAATATTGTCCATTTATTTTACAGTACAATTCTATCTAATGTCCTTAATGCGGCCACTCTCATTCTATTAGCTAATTATTTTAACTCAAAGAACTATGGGATTTTTAGTGTGGCACTTGCTCTTGCCATGGTCATGAACTTTTTTACGGACCTAGGGGTAAGTAATACTTTCCTAAGGGAAGGATCGAAGAAGGAACACTTAGGGAAGGCATTTTCTTCTTATATTAAAATTCGGATTGTTTGCTCCCTTTTAACCTTTTTTGTTTTCTTTGCCGGCATACAGATTCTTTATAAAGAACAACAGATTCTTTATATGATCTACAGCCTAATGATCCCCATGGTCATTGGCCTGGCGATGCAGAGTATCGGAATAACCTATTTTCAATTAACTGAAAGGATGCAATACATCGCGTCGATAAAAATCTTCTCATCCGTTGCTTTAATCATCTCAACCACGGTGAGTATGGGCTTAAAAGTGGATGTCCATTCAGCAGCCTTCTTATATGGATTTTCTTATTTGGCCGGTGGGCTTTACAGCCTTTATCTACTACTGAAAAAAGCGGAAATAAAATGGAAATCCCCTTTCGAAAAACAATTATTAACAAATCTTGGTCCGTTTTTAATCAGTGGGTTATTTATCATGCTAACCCCACAATTGGGACCATTGGTGTTAGAGAAAACACTGCCTTTAGCGCTTGTTGGTCTCTTTGCTGTAGCCTACCGGATTCCTTCTGCTTTATACCAAATACCAGGGGTCATTGCAGGCGCTTTTTTTCCGCTTTTATTTAAGCGATACAACCAAGGCGAGCTTGCAGAACACACTAGATTAAATATCCTGCAAATGAAAATCATGTCCTACATCGGCATGTGCATGACGATATCCCTATTCTACTTGGCTAAATATCTCGTCACGCTTTTATTCGGAGTCGAGTGGGGATCTGCGGTTCAGCCTTTAAAAATACTGGCCTTTATAATCGTTCTGCAAGGCTTCAACATTGCGATTGCTGACGGTCTCACAACAAGGGGATTACAGAACAGGCGTACAATGGTCCAGTTTATGACCATTACCGTCGGTTTGGTTTCCTTCTACTTTCTTAGTGTCAACTATGCAGTTGCTGGTTCAGCTTTTGCCGTCCTAACGATGGAAATCGTATCATTCATTGGCTATGTCGCTGCGAATCCAGAAAAAAGAACGGTATTTTTCAAGGTCATCCTGCCGTATGGTTCTTTCTTTTCCGTTAGTTTCATCCTAATGCACGATTCATTATCCAAGTATCCTTTCATAGCCATGATTTCTACCATCATTTTAGTCACTGGCCTAATGTTGATACTCGATAAGGACATCAAACAACTAATCGCAGGATTCCTTAAAAAGAAAAATGACACCAAACATTTACAAGATGGGAGACAAAAAGAGAATGGAAAGATTGCTAATTAATAAGAACACCTCCATGTGGTCAGTCTTTCTCTTGTTATTTTTTATTACACTCAGTAAATATAATATATCCATCGGTTTTTCATTAAAAATTTACATGATTTTTCTAGCCATATTCTTCTGCATTCATTTTCGGGATTTTTATTTCCATACCCTTTACCATTATGAAATCCTATTGCTTTTATTTTATTTTACCTATTGTCTGAGCGGTGCTTTTTCCCAATACCCTGAATCGAGCATTCGGGTCATCCTAGGCGTGATACTCGTACTTGGCTGTTATTTCATCATGAGATATGTACTGGAGCTAACAACGGTAAGTGCCATTGAGAATTCGATTGCAAATGTCGGGATCATCTTTAACGTTAGCAGCCTATTATTATACATCATTGGAATACAGGTGACGGGAAGATTTCCAACAGGTGTTGAGATTACATCATATGGATTATTATTGGACAGGGATTATCCACGATTAATCGGTTTGCTGGATGACCCGAACATCTTCATTTTTTTCAACACATTATTTTTTTCCTTTTATTTAACCCATTTAAAGGGATTCAAGCACTCAATTGGATTCATCCTATGTATGATTACTTCCCTTCTGACTTTTTCAAGAGGTGGTATTTTAGCGCTCGTACTGGTGGTCTTTTTGTATATGCTCTTAGCCAATTTCTCAAAAAAAATCAAAATGATTACTGTTTCTTTGTTATGTCTAACTGTGATGTATATTGCTGGAACTATTATCAAAATAGATTTCAATGAAATTATCACTAGCCGCATTACTGACTTTTCAACAGATGGCGGCAGCGGCAGGTTTGGATTATGGGGACAGGCGATCAACTACTTTATGTCCAATCCCCTTTTTGGCATTGGTGCTTTCAATTTTTCCGATTATTACGCTTTCGAGCATAATGAAAAGCTATATGTTCATAATACGTATCTTGAGGTTTTAGTAGAGTCTGGAATCATAGGCTTTCTGTTTTACATTTCCTTTTTATTGATGCTCATCATCACATTATTCAAGACTAAATTACATAAAGAAAAACCATTCATCGTGCTTACTCTTTTTGCTTTCTTAATACAGATGATGTCCCTTTCCCTCATGATTAATGAAGCATTTTTTTCCTTTTTAGCATTAACTTTAAAATATATTTCCTTATATGAGAGAAAAGAGGTGGAAAGTAATGATCTACAGCAAAAAGGATGACAGACCTTTAGTTTCCGTGATAACTCCCTCGTATAACAGCTCGCCTTTTATAACGGAAACGATAAAAGCCGTCCAAGATCAAACCTACTTTAACTGGGAGATGATCATTGTTGACGATCAATCAAAGGATGACTCGGTTCATGTCATTAAATCCTATTCGGATAACGATTCACGGATCAGACTTATCCCTTTATCTAAGAATGTCGGGGCTGCCCGCGCTAGAAATATAGCGATTAAAGAAGCCCATGGAGATTATATCGCATTTCTTGATAGTGATGATCTATGGCTCCCAACTAAATTGGAAGAACAAGTCACATTTATGCAAAAGGGAAATCTTGCTTTTTCTTTCACCTCCTATTCTTTAATAGATGAAGAAGGAAATTCTCTTGATGTTGAAGTAAGCGCACCTAGTACGGTGGATTATAAGCAACTGATTGGAAATACAACGATTGGCTGTTTGACCGTGATGTTGGATAGACTGCAAATCAAGCATATTGAAATGCCCGATATTCAGCCTGAGGATACCGCATTATGGCTGTTGCTGTTACGCCAAGGATATAAAGCGCATGGCCTACCTAAAGTCTTATCCAGATATCGCATTGTCAGTAACTCTACCTCAAGAAATAAATGGAAGGCTGCTTACCGATATTGGAAACTGTTACGAAGTCAGGAAAAATTGAATTTTGTACAAGCTAACTTTTATTTTAGCAAATACGCCTATAACGCATACAACAAAAACAGAGGTTCGCTGCCTGCCTCTATACCAACTGGAGGGAAATAAGGTATATGAACAATGTCCTGCTACTTACCGATAAACTCATAATAGGCGGAGCTGAGATGTATTTTTGTAAATTGGAAAACCATCTCCAAGATGAAAACATGACGTTTTACTCTGCTGCTGCAACGGGTGAATTGTACAAGCAAATCCATAACAAACAACAATTCATTCCTTTACGTTTAAATAATCACCTTGCCAATCTTAAACTACTATGCAAACAAGTCAGCCAAAAACGGATTGATGTCATTCATGCCAATAGTTTACGAATGCTGCTATATTCGATCGCCATCAAGAAACTGACCAGAAGAAATATCAAACTGGTGTATACCAAGCATAACGTAACGATCCTAGAAAAAAAGATGCCCTTACTATTTAAAAGGCTGCTGAATAAGCATGTAGAACAAATCATCGCGATCAGTAATTTTGAAAAGGATAACCTACTTCAGCTGGGTGTAAGGCAGGATCTAATACGGACGATATACAACGGTGTGGATGTGGAACACTTTTCTTTTAAACAACTACAGCCTAAAGAAACTTTCAATGTGGGGATTTTAGCCCGCCTATCAAAAGAGAAAAATCATGAGCTTTTCTTGAAAATTGTTAATGAGTTGAAAGATGTACCTAACGTGATGTTCTATATTGCCGGAGATGGACCAGAGCGGGAATTTGTAGAAAAAATGATTAAAAACTTAAATTTGCGCCATAAAGTGAAGCTCCTAGGCAATGCCTCCAATCCGTATGAATTCATATGCAATATGGACGTACTACTATTAACTTCACTTAGGGAAGTGTTCCCAATGGTCGTCCTGGAAGCAATGGCTGCTGGAACGCCCATCATGTCAGTGGATGTTGGCGGCATTAAAGAAGCGGTTGTGGACCATGAAACCGGGATTCTCATTTCACATCATTCGGAACAAGAATTTGCCAAACAGATTAAATCACTTCAAGGTAATGATGATTTAAGACAACGCTTGGGAAGCAAAGCAAGACAAAAGGTAGAAGATTCTTTCTCCCTCTCTAATATGATTCATTCTACACTGAAAACTTATCAATGATTAAAAAACAAACGATGGCCTCGTTTGTTTTTTTTGTTTTTTTACCTATACATAGTTTTTGGACAATCATATGCTATATAACATCACTTTAAAAGGAGTGTTATAGATGACAGACCCACTCAGCCTCCCTGAAGATTGCCAGAACAGGGATGTTGCCAATATTGATTGTTTTGGCGCTAATCCGGATTTAGCGGATAATTCACCAGCCATTCAAGCAGCGATTGATTATTGTGTAGTTAATAACTACTCTAAAGTTATCATTACAGGGAAGAAACAATATACCCTCTCCTCCCCCATTGTCATTAAGTCGAAAGTGCAACTGGAAATTGATCCAACGATAACATTAATCGTTAACGGTAATTTCCAGGTTTTTGAGCTGCAGAAGGATGCTTCCATCTCCGGCGGGACGATTGAAGTCGTGGATCCTAGCTTCAATTCATCCGTCATTTTTCTTTCCGGGGAGCAGCAAATAGAAATCCATAACCATACAGCTATATCCAATATCAATATTATCAACCGTACAACAACGTATCAGGGTATAGCCATCCATTTATATTGTAAACAAGCATGGGATTTCATCAGTTTCTTTAAGGTAAGCTCCCTCCAAATCACAAACTTCCATACAGCCATCTATTTAAAAACCGAAAAACTTTTAAATATAGACACCCCGTGTTGGATTAATGCCAACTCCTTCGAATCCATTTTTATAGATGGCTGTCAGTACGGTATCGAGATTGTAGGAAACAGTGATTTACCTTACGAAATTTCCGGGAACACCTTTACTGGAATTCAAGTTCAATGCCGAAAACAAACGAAAAAAGTCATTCGATGCTCAGGTGCTTATAATATATTTGAAGGCATCATATGGGATATCTACCGAATGGACGCTCCCCCGCTGGTCATTGAATTCTCCTCAACTTCCCATCACAACTACCTCTTTTCGAACCAGCTAGCAACATCCATTCTAGACCAAGGCCAATACAATCGATGCACATCTCCTCATGAAGAATCTCTCCAAGTATATCCACCTCTTGCCTTAGGCAAAGCCCAACTGGTCGGGAATCAGGACGATTTCTTAGTAAATGCAAACGTCCGCTATGCTGTACGTCAGCTTTCTGGAAAAGCCCCTTATGGAGGAAATATCAATAACTGTTTCAATTTACTCGATGAGCAAAGTGTAAATTACCTGGATGTTCCTAGTTCCCAACCTGTTGTAATCGAATTGGACTTTTCCAAACAACCTATTAATATGCTAAATTGCTTTGGTATTTATTTTGGCTGGAATGAAAGTCCCAGCCGGGTGTTGATTGAATATCAACAAAGCTTAAATGGACCATGGACAGTTGCAAAAAACCTCCCATTTAATGCCGGTAACACCGTCATCTCAGAAGCAAGAGCAGAGGTGCTGTATAAAGTGAAACTGACGTTAAGCGGCTATACACAAGAGCATAAACGATTCCGGATTAACCGGATCTTCGCAAGATCATCCTTACAGCCTGGTACAGCTTGGCTGCCGACTACAGGCGGAACATTATATGGAGATTTAGAACTTCAAAAAGGGAAAGCTGTGACAATGGCTTCACCAAACGGAACAAGGTGGAAAGTGACTATTAATGATCAAGGACAAATTATCACTTCAAAGCTATAACCTTTAAAATTCAAAAAACTGGTATATATACTCGTTATCCAAAGTTGAAAGGGTTTTCCCCCTAATATGGATAACGATCAATAGTACCAGTTAATCATTTTGAAATATAATAGATGAGTGCATTTATATTAGCTAATCACCCTTTTTGGATTTTATTTACTGATTCAAGATATTGGCTTGACCCCTGTCAGTGATTCGGCTCATAGGCAAGGATGGGATATCAATGCTAGTGCCCATGCTATTTTCCGTAAGTTCAATAACATTGTTTTGAAGTGTGATTTTGTCCAAATCCCAGAACATTCCCTCAAACTTATTATATTGACCGCTTACCTTCAAAATGCTCTTTGTTTTGCCTGAAGGCTGTATCTGCAAATTCGTAAATTGATTGCCACTCGCCTCATTCGGAATGGTAGAACCACTATTTATGGAAATCATGTTCACACAATCTTCTAAAGATAGATTCAAAAACCGATTAGCATTGATCCATGCCTTTCCAGAAGACGGTTTTTCAGCCACTAACTTTACCCCAGTCTTCATGCCTGCAACCTTGACATTTTCAAAGTTCACGAAAGAAATCTCATGACCTTTACCGCCAGCATATAAAGAAATCCCAGTACCCTGATTACTTTCAGACCAATTAATAATATTTACATCCTTCACTTGTGTTTTGTTCCAGGTATTATAATATTTATACTTACCATCTAAGTAAATGACCTCTGAATTAAATTGAGCATCATTTATCACTACATAAGCACCTTCAATCGAAGCATTCTGTCCAAGCTCAAGCACCCTGAAGTTCCCCTCCACAATGAACTTCGTTCCATAACCGAATAGCAGCTTAACACCCTTCCTAACGATGATCGGTGATGAAATCGTATACTCCCTATCATCGAGCATAACGGTCTTTAATTTATCCTTGTGTGCTTTATCAATAGCAGCCTGAATCTTCGCAGAATCATTGGCACCTTTAAAATCTTCAACGTATATCTTCTCTTTGTGATTCGACATAGAATGTTTCTGCTGAAAAATGAAGAAAACAATTAGCACTAAACATAAGAAAAAAATGATTATTTTTTTCATGAAACACATCCCTTTTTAGTTTTTTTATTTACTATTGTTCGAATGCTAATTGAAGGTTCCATCAATGATGAATTCCCTTCCAGACGATACACTATTTTGAAAAGGACAGCTATCTATCGTTGCATTTTTAAAAAAATTATGACTGAAATGTTTGTGGATTTCAATATAGAAGAAAGAATAGGTCAACAAGAGGTATTTATATAATAGAAGGATTTCTTATCCAAGTTATTAAAAAAGACAAAGAGCTTTCAAGGACTCTCTGTCTCTATAATAAGAAGTTCCTATATAAAATCAATAATTACTGAAATTCAGATGGAGCTTTATCAACTTTACCAAAACGATATAAGATTTCTTGAACAATTCGAGTAGAAGCCTTTCCATCTCCATAAGGGTTTGCTGCCTTAGCCATGGCATTATATTGTTCTTCATTATTTAATAACTCATGTGCTGTATGAAAAATAATATCTTCATCAGTTCCTACCAATCTTAAGGTTCCTGCTTTTACTCCCTCTGGTCTTTCCGTTGTATCTCTAAGTACAAGGACTGGAACACCCAAAGACGGTGCCTCTTCTTGAACTCCACCAGAATCTGTTAAAATAAGATGGGAACGTGACGCAAAGTTATGGAAATCGATAACCCCTAATGGTTCTATAAGATGGATTCTATCATCATTACCTAGTATTTCATCAGCAATTTCTCTAACAGCTGGGTTAAGATGAACAGGATAAACAACCTGTATATCACTATTTTCTGCTAAAAGTCGTTTTATTGCCCTAAACATATTTCTCATAGGCTCTCCAAGATTTTCTCGCCTGTGAGCAGTCAACAAAATCATTTTGTCAGAGCCTATTTCATCTATAAGATCATGCTTATAGGAATCTGATATGGTCGTTTTTAAAGCATCTATGGCTGTATTACCTGTTATAACAATTGATTCTTGCTTTTTATTTTCTTGTATAAGATTTTCTTTGGATTGAACTGTTGGGGAAAAATGCAAATCGGCTATAACTCCAGTTAATTGCCTATTTACTTCTTCAGGGAATGGAGAGTACTTATTCCATGTTCTTAAACCTGCCTCAACATGTCCCACTAAAATTTGATTATAAAAGGCAGAAAGGCTTGCAACAAATGTTGTAGAAGTATCACCGTGAACTAGAACTAAATCTGGTTGCACTTCTTTCATAATATTATCTAACCCTGATAATGCATTTATAGTAACTCCTGTCAAAGACTGCCGGTCTTTCATAATATCCAAGTCATAATCCGGATTAATTTGAAAAACCTCTAAAACCTGATCTAACATTTCTCTATGTTGAGCTGTAACCGTAACCATAGATTTAATACTTTCGGGATACCTTTCTAATTCTAATACTAAAGGAGCCATTTTTATCGCTTCTGGCCTGGTGCCAAAAATAGTCATAATTTTTATTTTTTTATTCATAATTTCAACTCCTTGTATAATTTAGTTTATGTTATTAATTCTGATACCATTAAATATTTTATATAATTCCAAAAAAAATCACTTATATATCTTTTCAACCTTTTTATTGTACGATTACGCAGCTTGAATACTCTTTCAAACATTTTTTTAGATAAAGAATTAGTTACAAAACCCGGAAGAAGC